>QKFI01000093.1 GCA_003251455.1 Tolumonas sp. | reverse complement strand
AGTTAGACTATATACACAATGTTGTTTAACGGAGTCACTATTGCAGAACTATCATTGCCAGACAAAAAAGCAATCATAGAAGAAGTAGAAGATATTTTATTGAAGATGTTCAGAATCCGATCATTTATATCTGATAAAATTACATAAGTGATGAACATAGTTTCCGTTCACCAATTTCTGAACCTAAAGCCGCGCAGATGCTGCAAACCACGAAAAATTACGCGTCATGTCAGGCTTGAGCATAATACTGGATATACGCTTCCGGCCTAAACGGAAGTGGTAATCATCAATAACAAAAGAGTCGGCAAGCCGACTCTTTTGTTAATAACACACTTTAAAACAGAAATAATGTTTATTTCTGTGCCAAAAACTCAGCAGGACTGATCTGACCAATCTCCGGCGAAATCTTGTCAGATAACAACCACAGTGTAAATTTATGTAATTGTTCCTGATGAGCAAGAGACACTAAAAATGCACCGCCTACCTCACGATAACCTAACTCATAGTTTTTCAGCGTTGTAGGCGGGACACCCAATAATTCTGCAAATTTAGGACGGCTCAGTCCCATTGCTTCACGGATGTTCCGTATTTTCTGACCAACTGACACAGGAGCTAGACTCATATGTTTCCTCACGCAAAATTGCAATTAATCGCTGTTAACCAGGATGACTCTTAGTTTGGTGTTAAACAGCTTTATCCGACTCCGTTTTTATTATTTAGTATAGTCTGTATTTTTATTATGCAATTTAAAGTTGCATATATTAATCATGAATGCCCTGTGGGTAAACACTTAGTGTTCATTTGCGCCTTCTCTTTAATTTCAGTTTTGTGCTTCATACTGCATTTTCATGATCTATAATGATTTATTGCATATTCCTGTAACAGATGGATAATGGCCGAGTCTAATTTTGCCGGAACTTCCGGGTATAATCAGGAGACACAAATGAAAAAAGCAGTGGTAATTTCCGTAATTGCAAGCTGTGTATCAGCAGCTATTTCATTCAATGCACTGGCATCTGATGCTGAAGGTGCATTTTTAGGTGCCGGTTATGGTTGGAATAACTATTCTGACTTAAGGTGCAGCAACGAAAAGCAGCACAGGTGAAGTTCACGCATTTGGTGGCTACACTTTCAACGAATTTTTTGGTGCAGAAGTTGGCTTCAACTGGTTAGGCTCTGCTCATGTAAATGATGAGAAATACAAAACCAAAGGTCTCAATATTTCTGCATTACCTCGTTACCCTCTCACTGACAACCTGTCACTGTTAGGTGAAGTTGGTGCTTTCCGTTGGGATGTTGACAACGATTCAGCAAATACAAGTGATAAAGGCTGGGCACCTATTTTCGGTGCTGGTTTAGTTTATCGTGTAGCTGATCCAGTAGATCTGCAATTACGCTATCGCCACATTGATGGTGTTGGTAGCAGCACTACAGGTGAAACTGATAGCAACAATGTTGGTTTAGATGTTGTTTACTACCCTACTCGCTCAAGCGAACCAGCGCCAATGGCAACAGAAGCTCCAGCGCCAGCGCCTATGGTAGCAGCAGCACCAGCACCACAACCAGTTGAAGAAACAAAAACATTCACCCTGACTTCAGATGTATTATTTGACTTCGGCAAGTCAACTCTGAAACCAGCAGGTGTGACTGCGTTGTCTCAACTTTACAATCAGATCCAAACTCTGGAAATGAATGATAAGAACATCGTTGTTTATGGCTATACTGACCGAATTGGTTCAGATGGCGCCAACATGAAATTATCTCAGAACCGAGCTAAATCTGTATCTGATTTCTTGGTTGGCAAAGGCTTATCAGCAACTCATATCACAGCCGTTGGCCGTGGCAAAGCAGACCCTGTAAGCCCTGCAAGCTGCAACGAAATCAAAAACAAACAAAAACTGATTGTTTGTCTGGCACCAGATCGTCGTGTATCTGTTGAAGTGAAAGGCAGCAAAACTGTTGTTGTAAAATAATTCAGTTTTTTCATTCATAAACCAAAACCGCGCTTTATGTGCGGTTTTGTTTTCATGTCATTAGGTGGAATTTTTAATGGAAATCCAGAATAAAACGATTATTACAAAATCAGACTTGCTCGAACTTGCTCGTAAAACAATGCTAGAGCATGAAGAGTTTCAGGATGGGATGTCGCTCGATGACGTCGAAGAAAAAGCTGGCGTACTCGTTTTCAAAGGGGAATATTTCCTTGATGATAACGGACTACCAACACCTAAAACGACAGCTGTTTTCAACATTTATAAAGCGCTCGCACACGCTTTTTCTTCTGTTTATACACTGGAGAAATAACGGTGCTCACCATCTACGGCATTAAAAACTGTGATAGTGTCAAAAAAGCTATCAAATGGCTTGAATTGCAAAATATTGATTATCACTTCGTCGACTTTAAACAGACGCCGCCGAGTTCATCACAAATTGAAGGTTGGACCAATAACGTTGATTGGACCAAATTACTGAACAAACACAGTAAAACTTACCGCGAACTTTCTACAGAAGAAAAAATGCTCGAAAATGCCGCTCAGGCAATTGATCTGATGTCTCAGTATCCACTTCTGATTAAACGACCTGTCATTGAGATCAATGATCTCACTCTGGTTGGCTTTAACGAATCAACGTACAAAGAACAGCTTTTAAAATAAGGATTTTCCATGACCCACTCTCTTGTCTTGAGTCTGACTGAGGATCTGATTTCCCGCCCATCCGTTACACCGGAAGACGCAGGGTGCCAGCAGATGATGGCGGACTTTTTATCCCCCCTAGGCTTTTCAATCGAGCCAATGGTATTTCATGACACGACAAATCTGTGGGCTCGTAAAGGAACACAATCACCAGTATTTTGTTTTGCCGGACATACCGATGTTGTTCCTCCGGGACCAATGGAAAAATGGATGAGTCCGCCGTTTGAACCGACTATTCGCGATGGCATGTTATATGGCCGCGGAACTGCCGATATGAAGGGCTCTATTGCGGCAATGATGGTTGCCGTAAACCGTCTGGTGAAAGATTATCCTGATCACAATGGTTCAATCGCGTTTCTTATTACTAGTGATGAAGAAGGCCCGTTTATTAATGGCACGCCAAAAGTCGTCGAAACGCTTGAAGCACGTAATGAAAAAATTACATGGTGTTTGGTTGGTGAACCATCATCAACCAAACATGTTGGGGATGTCGTCAAAAATGGTCGCAGAGGTTCCTTAACCGGCGATTTAACTGTTTTCGGCATACAGGGTCATGTCGCCTATCCTCATCTAGCAGAAAATCCTGTACACACTGCAGCGCCAGCATTAGCTGAGCTATCCACAAAGCATTGGGATCATGGGAATGAGTTCTTCCCCGCGACGAGTTTCCAAATCGCGAATATTCAGGCAGGTACTGGCGCATCCAATGTAATTCCGGGTGAATTGCATGTTCAGTTTAACTTCCGATATAGCACTGAACTCACCGATAGCCAGATCAAAGAGCAAGTCGAAGCAATCCTGCAGAAACATCAATTACGTTATGAACTGAAATGGACACTAAGTGGTCAACCGTTCCTTACTGGTTCAGGTCAGCTCATTGAAGCAACACAGGCTGCCATCAAAGAAATTACCGGCACAGAGACTGAGTTATCAACCTCAGGCGGGACATCAGATGGCCGATTTATTGCTCCGACAGGTGCGCAGGTGGTCGAATTAGGCCCAGTGAATGCGACAATTCACAAAGTAAATGAATGCGTGAATGTGCAAGATCTTGATATACTGAGTGATATCTATTATTCGCTGATGAAAAAACTCCTCGTTGATCATGATTAATGAGCAGATAGTTGGTCTCAGATACGATCATTTATGCCCTGTACTTACAGGGCATTTTCTCACTGAAAAAACCCGGAACGCCTTTCTGTCGATGCGTGAAGCCGCATTTGAAGATGGAATAGAAATCCAGATCGCGTCCAGTTTCCGATCATTCGATCGCCAATGTGTTATCTGGAATCGAAAATTTTCCGGCCAGTCTGTTGTCCTTGACAAACAAGCATGCCCTATTGTCGATTGGGATACTTATTCCGATAAGGAAAAAATTGTCACAATTTTGCGATGGAGTGCCTTACCCGGCGCCAGTCGACATCATTGGGGAACGGATCTTGATGTTTTCTCACCTTCGCTGATGCCTGAAGATTACCATCTTCAACTAACGCCTGAAGAGTATGATCATGAAAATGGGATGTTTGCCCCGCTGACACGATGGCTGTCTGAACATATGCACCAGTTTGGGTTTTATCGGCCATATCAGGAAGATTTAGGTGGTACAGCCCCAGAAGCCTGGCATTTAAGTTATTTCCCTGAAGCCAGAGAAATTGCATCAATGCTAACACCTTCGATGCTGTTTGAACTCTTACAGTCAAAACCAATAGATGGCGCTGAAACAGTGTTAGATCAGCTACCCTTAATATGGAATCAATTTATTCTCAATATCAGTGAGGCGCCAGAATTATGAGTTTATGGTTAATCATTGGCCTCCCGCTCCTTTTTTTACTAGGCCTTTTTCTGAATGCAATTAAAGACATGCAACGTCTTGAAAAACAATTGCCAAAGTACAAAGACAAAATCAGAAAAGTTAAAGACGACGACGAAGAAGAAGATAAAGAAGATAAAGAAGATAAAGAAGATAAAGAAGATAAAAAAAAGGGAGCTTAGTGCTCCCTTTTTGTATTGATTATTTGCCATCAATTCCGGCAGCAACTTGACCTAAAATCCGTTCAGAAAGTTGGGCAGGAACAGGCGCTCCGCTCGCATCGGTCATACGAATCGCTGTTCCGTTCAGATGCGGAACAAGCGTGAAGATATATTGACCTTCGGCTAATCCTTCATAGCGCGGTGCAATTGGTTTCCAAATAGCCAGTGCATCCCAAATATTTTCTTCAGGCATTTTATAGATTGCATTCAGGCTATCAGATGAACTTGTACCTACCACAAAACCAGCTTTAGTAACTGCTTCAGGTAAATGCTTCATGACCGTACTTGCGGCTGTATCAGCAACCCAATCATCACCCGATTTCATGACATGAATTGGTTTGATTTCCGCTACTGCTACTGGTGTTGCTGTTGCTGCGTTAGCTGCTTGTTCGGCAACATGCACATTAACGCCTGTATAGCCCTGTAGTTTACTATATAAGCGTTCTACGGCCGTAACAAGGACTGGTTTGTTGCTATCATCCAGCAAGGTGACAGATGTTTCTGTGCCACGATCAGCTAATTGGAGACGGTAACGGCCTTCTGATAAAGATAATCCATTCGTTTCTTGGACTGGTTTCCAGAAAGTCAGTAAATCAGTGAAGCCGACAGAGTTATCGCCCGTGTAATGGAACACAATCAGGCCTTGAGATTGTGAGCTTTGTTCAATTGGTAAACCCGCTTGAGGCAAGACCGTGATCAACCACTGCCAGGTTTGCGCATATGGATTATTTGCGACGATAGCCTTGCTGCCGGAATTATCTTGTCCCAACATCAACTCGATCGGATTATTCATGTTTACTGGCGTAGCATTTCGCTGAACAGTATCAGCATATGCGCTGAATTTATTCAGCAAACGTGTCGCATAATGTTTCTGTTCAAAGGTACTTGGAACGGCATTTCCTTCAGCCGGTTTGACCCATTGCACACTAACACCAGCCTGATGCAACTGCGATTCGTCTTTTACTGAGAACTGGTAATACTGAGCAGGCGCAGGAGGAATATCCTCCGGATGTTCAGCTTCGAAATCAACAGAAACCGGACCGACGATTACCGTTTTACTTTGTTCATTTTTACTTACAACAGGAAACTGGTTCACATTGATATAGGTATTTAACGCACTCCAGATATCATCACCAATTGGTTGTGACAGACTTCTCGCCGAAAACCACAAACTTGTGTCATTCATAGAGGATGACGGTCTGCTGTTAGACGCAAAAGCCATGATCTGTTCTGGTGGACGAACATCAACATCTTTACCAACCGGTCCCTTTCGGGTCTCAACAGGTAATTGATATTCGTTAGAATAGGTCGGCTGAGCTAAAAGTGCCGGAGTTGTGAGCCGTGTTTGTAACTTTGCAGCGGTGTAATCAAAATCCCGGTTTGCCTCTCTTCGATCCGCTTCGGAAGAACACGCCGATAAAACGAAAACACATAAAAGGCTATAAGAAAAAATTGATAATTTTTGTTTTGAATTTGGCACGCTAAATTAACTCCGCTTTAATTAAGGCTGACTCAACTGTCTTTTGTGCTGACGCCGATAATGTCGTCAGTGGCAATCGTAACTCAGCACTCTTAATCAACCCTTTCCTTTCCGCAGCCCATTTCACAGGTATCGGATTGGACTCTACAAACAAATCACGATGTAAATAGTGTAAACGCTGATCCAGTTGTTTTGCTGCATCATATTCACCATTTAATGCATAACGGCATAATTGACTCATTTCAGCAGCTGCAATATTTGCTGTCACCGAAATGACGCCGTGTCCGCCCGCCATCATAAATTCACATGCAGTGGCATCGTCGCCACTATACAGAGCAAATTTATCTGAACACAATCTTTGTAATGGCTCAACGCGTGACAAATCACCCGTCGCCTCTTTTATACCGAGAATCCCAAACTGATTCGCCAATCGACCAACAGTGTCTGGTTTTAAATCACATCCAGTTCGACCCGGCACATTATAAAGAATCTGTGGTAAACCACTGTAATCACCAATCTCAGCAAAATGGCGATATAAGCCTTCCTGGGTAGGCTTATTGTAATACGGTGTGACAGATAAACCTGCTGCAACTTTATATTCAGTCAACTGCTTAGCTAATTGCTTTGCATGAGCCGTATTGTTCGAACCACATCCAGCTATTACAGGGATTCGACCATCTACATAGGTAAGCGTTTGCTCCAATAAAGCAAAAAACTCTTTTTCCGTTAACGTAACAGACTCTCCTGTTGTTCCTGCAACAACAACAGCATCAGTATGAGATTGGATATGATATTCGATAAGGCGTTTCAGTGAGGACCAGTCAATGGCACCCTTATGATCCATTGGCGTAATCAGAGCAACAAGACTACCGGTTAACATAAAACTCGGACTCCAAAAAGAAGGCAGCTAATGGTACGGTGGTCATAAACCAAAAACAAGTTGAATCCCATCGAGTCATTTATACATTGATCCGCCACCGCTTTCTGAGCGTATGATTCGGAAAACTAAATAAGAAAAGAGAGATATCCACGAATGAATTATTTAAGTGAAGGTTCTGTAGCACCAGAGTTTGAATTACCAGATCAGAATGGAGATCAAGTTAAGCTAAGTGCACTCAAGGGTAAAAAAGTACTGGTTTATTTTTACCCAAAAGCAATGACTCCTGGTTGTACTAC
Organism: Tolumonas sp.; assembly: GCA_003251455.1. GTDB lineage: Bacteria > Pseudomonadota > Gammaproteobacteria > Enterobacterales > Aeromonadaceae > Tolumonas. The sequence goes on along the minus strand of QKFI01000093.1, from coordinate 31,707 downwards.
TCAGGCTTGTGGTTTACGTGATAGCCAATCAGAGCTTGAACAGCGTAATGTCGTCGTATTGGGTATCAGCCCGGATGCACCAGCGCGGCTGAAAAAATTTGAAGCCCGAGATAACCTGAATTTCACACTTTTAGGTGATGAAGATCATCAGGTTGCTGAAGCATTTGGCGTTTGGGGACCCAAGAAATTTATGGGTAAAGAATATGATGGAATTCATCGCATCAGTTTTCTGATTAACGAAGATGGCATCGTCGAAAAAGTATTTAATAAATTTAAGACAAGCGACCATCATCAGGTTGTGATGAGTTATCTGGATGCTCAATAAAAAACAAGCCGGCTAGCCGGCTTGTTTTTTATACGGTAAAGAATTTTGCATTCACCCACGCAATCACAAAATAACTGGAAAGTAACGCACTGACCGTCAAAAACAATGGACGCAGATATGGCCGATTTCGCACCATTAAGACAAGCGCCAAGGAAGTCGGGTAAAGACCGAACATATACCGAGGAAATGCATTGGTACTGGTAAGGATAGGCACAAAACAACAGATCAGCATGAAAACCGCTTCAGCATAACGTCGTTGCTTAAATAAATAGATATTTATCAACCACCCAATCGCAATCATAATCGAGAGATAGATTTTTCGGCCGCCTGTTTCAAAACCCTCAACCCAATAATCAAATGGATTATCAAAGAGTCGCCCCCATGCTACTTGAATATTCTTGAAAGCAAATGCATCACCTACGTGGAGATACATGTAGAACATAAAGGCAAACATCACGAACGGAATAAACCATATGGCTAATACAACGCGGAATGTTTTCTCCTGAAAACGTAAGAGTTCTCGAAGTCCATAAGATTGAATTGCGATAATCAACGCAGAAAAAACGATCATGACGCCAAGGTTTCGTGTTGCAGTCATCAACATCCCAGCAACTGCAACCCAGAACCATTGATGGCGGTAAGCAAAAAGGAACAGCATCATGGTAAGCGCAAAGAAGGTTGATTCTGTATATGGCGATATGAAATACACCGAATAGGGTGAAAACGCTAACAACCACACACCAAAACGAGAAACTTCAATATCCTGTCCCAATTGTCTTAAGCACAAAAAGAACAGTGGCAACATCGCAAAAGAAGATATGTTCGCCAGAATATAAAAGCCATAAAGTGATTTCAGCCCAAACAATGCACCCAGATAATGACCAAGAATTGGGAATAAAGGGAAAAAAGCCCAGTTCGCTGCATGCCCGGTAGTTAAGCCATGCGGATAAGTGTCATAACCTACATCTGCGATACTTTTAAACCAAGCACAATCGAACTGACAGAAAACATTCCAGACATCTTCTTCAACTGAACTCAATAAATTGATCTGTCCAATCTGGTCTGTCTCTACGTTGTAATGCATTGCACCGAAATAACCAATCGCATATAAAATGATTCGACTGGCCAAAAATGCAAGCGCAATAATGCCCCAGTCATAACGACTAATTTCGAGTGGTGCATAGATTACGTTAACTTTGTTATTCAATTGCACGAGTCTTTCTCCCAATGTCCGGTTTGAGTTTTATACAAAAACCCAAACCCGCGAGAGGACATAAGTTAGTATCGTTACTGTCAGTGTTGCAATAATGATCGGCAATAATCCTGACAACCCAATCCAGAGTAAAACAGCAAGAATCACATAACGGACACCTAGCGAACTGAGTGCAACCATCAGGAATTTACTCACCTTTCCATGTCTCTGGAAAGTCACATACCGATGCCCGAAAAAAGAGAACCAGAAAGCAACAAAGAAACCAATCGAGGTCACGATATGTTCTGGCAGGGTTGGCCACCACAACAAACATAATGTTGAAGTACCCAGATCGATGAGGGTTGCCCCCCCACCGACTAAACCAAACCGAAATAAACGCCAGAATTCAGCTTGTGAGATCATGCTTTTTTCTCTTCCGATGCAGCTTTGTCCTGACGCGCATATTGACCATAGACCCCTTCAATCAGGAATACAGGCCGTTGTTTTACTTCAAGGAACATACGTCCAATATATTCACCCATGATCCCGATAGAGAGCAGTTGCATACCACCAAGGAATAAAATCACACACATCATAGATGCATAACCTGGGATATCTACACCTGTAGTCAGCACTTTCAGAATAATAAAAATCATATACAGGAAGCTGATCGCTGCAACACAACCACCGACGTAACTCCAGACACGAAGCGGCCAGCTTGAGAAGCTGAATAAACCATCCAGTGCAAAGTTCCACAGTTTCCAGTAGTTGAATTTCGTCGTTCCTGCTGCACGTTCAGGTCGCGCATAAGTCACACCAACAGCGCGGAAACCAGCCCATGCAAACAGACCTTTCATAAACCGGTTACGTTCTGGTAATTGGTTAATCGCATCAACAACACGGCGATCCATTAATCGGAAGTCACCAGCGTTTTCAGGAATTTTTGTTGTTGTTGAAACTGCATTAAAGAAACGATAAAAACCACCAGCAGTCAGACGTTTCAGCGGGGTATCGGCATTACGATCGGTCCGAACACCATAAACTGTGTCATATCCTTCTTCGCGCCATTTTTTAACAAACTCCAGCACTAATGCTGGCGGGTCTTGCAAATCAACATCCATCGGGACAATTGCATCACCACGCGCATGCGCTAAGCCTGCTGTCATTGCTGCTTCTTTCCCAAAATTGCGCGCTAAATTGATGAGCGAAACACGTGGGTCTTTTTCAATCACCTGCTCCACTACATCTCGGGTTCTGTCTCGACTTCCGTCATTAACAAACACGATTTCTAACTGATCTTTTAATGGCTCCAATTCTTTGTCGATTGTCGCAATAAAAGTGTCGATGCTTTCTTCTTCGTTATATACAGGTACAACCAAAGAAATCGTAAAGTCTTTCTCGTTCATAATGACCTCATCCCGCATGGGATAATTTGAATGACTGGAATTTTATGTTGTTGTTACTTTTCAAAGAAATAAAGTTTGGTTGTTCCGGATCTGCCACTAAAAGAGATGCCGGAATCGTGACTGAAAAATGATTTTGGTTTTCATTTTCCAGATGAATTATTTGGGACCATGCATCACCAATGGAAACGGTCAAAATCGTTCCTGTATTTGGGGATGTAAATGAACCTTCAAAATTGAGTGCACCAGGATCAGCATGTAACGTGAAATAAAGACCACCAGTTCCGGAAAAAACTGTACCAGAACCATCTTCTTTAGGAATATCCCATCCTGCTCTTGATAAATAAGGGCAACGGTCTCGGTATTTCGTCAACACCATTTCTGTACCGGGAATATAAGCGAGCGTTTGATTGCGATCCCAAATACGTGTTTTTTGCTCGATGTAGTACATCCTGTATGCCAAAGAAACATTTGGGTGCTTCGTCAGATATAACACATAGAGGTAAAAAGCACTCAATGCAAGGAAAGTGAGAATAAAGATGAACTTAACGCTGCGAGACATCATAAATATGACCTCATTCCAGTTTGCGCCGATCCTAATTCAGAACAGCAAGAAACAACAGAGAGTGATGTGCAGATCACACAAAAATATATTTAAATTGATAACTTGACTATTCATCAAGAATATCGAACAAGTTTTTGATGTAAACACTGAGTATAAGACATTGAATACTTGTAAACTTTCTACATCTTAATTCCTTACAGGAAAATCATTATGAATATGAACCACGTGCAGCGCATGATTCTGAGCAACCAGTACGAAATCATGAGCAAACTGAATCCGGAAAATGCCGCTTATTATCAACGGTGTAAAACGATCGTAGAACGCGGTTACTGCCTGGAAATGCTCGAACTTGAAAAAGAGTTCGGTCATATAACCGCAGATGTCTGTCAGGAAGTGAATGATATTCTGGAAATGCACCACGCATTAAAAGTATCTTATGAAAATCTGTCAGAAACTGACCGCGCTGAAATTGCACCAAGTCGTATTGAGTTTATCGGCTATGCACGAGCTTATGAGCACGAACTCGCTGATTATGTTTCATTCTTGCTGGATTCTGAAAAACGCTACCCTGAATTAAACAAAGTTGGTTCAGAACTGAATTCTGAAATTGCAATGCAAGATAAGTATTTAAGAATGTTAAGTGTTTGGCGTGATTGCCCAAGACAATACAAATTATCCATTCAGGAAATTCGTAACGTTATTTCTGCCTGATTTGTTTTCCGCCAGTAACATCGACTGGCGGAAGTTTTCATCATTTATTCAGATACAAGCGTTTCTTTCTTTTCTGAAGTCAAATGCCCGACAAATTCAGCAATCGCCATCCCGACCAGCATTGCAATAATGAAACCGAGTATCGGTAAGCCGCCTAATAGCATCACGCTAATCGACGGACCAGGACATATACCAGCTAATCCCCAGCCAATACCAAAAATCGCAGAACCAATAATTAACTTCGCATCAAACTGATTGCCTTTTTTCAGGTTCAGCGCAGCACCATTCAGAGCAACCGTACGTTTTTTGATGAGAAAGAAATAGCCAGGAATGAATACGGCTAACGCACCACCCATGACAAACATCAGCGATGGATCCCAATGCCCGGTGATATCTAAAAATCCAATAACTTTCTCAGGCAGTACCATGCCAGATACAGCTAATCCGACCCCGAATAATAAACCAGCGATTAAGGCGTACATAGCATCTCCTGATGAATTAATAAAACAGGTAAACGGTAATAATACCGGTCGTCATGAAGATGAGCGTCGCTACGATTGAACGTGGTGATAGACGACCAATACCACAAATACCATGACCACTCGTACACCCATTTCCAAGGCGTGAGCCAAACCCGACTAACAATCCTGCAATCAACAGATGTGGCGAATACTGAAAATGCGGCACAGGTAATTTAAAGACGAACATCGCAGCGGTGGCGCCCAAAACCGTACACAGTAAAAATGTCCAACGCCATCCTTGATGTGGTTTCATGAATGCATTTGCGATGATTCCGCTATAACCAGCAATACGACCTGAGCCAAGCAAAAGAACAATGGCTGCCACACCAATTAATATTCCACCCAGTAATGCTGAATAAGGAGTAAAATGATACATAATTGAGTCCAAACTAAATTAGTACAAACTAATCTAATTACTTTTTAGTCTAATTTCAATGTTTTTTATTTCAAAGCTGCATAAGCAATACATCTATTCACCTCAATGATCCAATCGCGATAAAGCATGAACACCAAAATAGTGCATTTCTGGTTTAAGTTTTTCTTAGGTTTCATGTAATAGTCTGATTTTAAATTAAAAAACGATCAAAGTGGGTTTTATTAAGTATTTACTCATATGGCACATGCCTTGCACTTTTCATCTCAATACGGATGTATCAAAGGATGTACCTATGATCAAGATTCAGACACCTGCTCGCGGGATGTATGATGAAATGTGTTTTGAAGACGGTTGTTGCCGCGATCACTACAAAACATATTGGAACTGGCTAAACAAGACTGACGAAAAATCAATTCAGCAAAAACAAGAAGAGGCAAATTTACTTTTCCACCGCGTTGGTATCACTTTCAACGTATACGGTGATGACGATGGCGCTGAACGTCTTATCCCGTTTGATAACATACCTCGGATTATTCCAGCCCAAGAATGGGCACACCTCGATAAAGGGATCCGTCAGCGAGTTACCGCACTCAATGCTTTTTTACACGATGTTTATCATGAACAACATATTCTGAAAGCAGGCATCATCCCAGCAGAGCAAGTACTGGCAAACACTCAATATCAACCTTGCATGCAAGGAATCGACTTACACCAACAAATTTATGCTCATATTACAGGTGTCGATATGATTAGAAATCATGACGGCGCTTATTATGTATTAGAAGATAATCTCAGGACCCCTTCCGGTGTTTCCTACATGCTGGAAAACCGGAAAATGATGATGCGACTGTTTCCGGATGTATTCCGAGCACAACGGATCGCCCCTGTCGAACGCTATCCTGCTCTTTTGTTACAAACCCTGCGGGAAAGCACGCCGGTTGAAAACCCATGTGTCGTTGTCATGACACCTGGCCGTTTCAACAGCGCATACTTCGAACATAGTTTTCTGGCACAACAAATGGGCGTTGAGTTAGTTGAAAGTGCAGACCTGGTTGTCAAAGACGGGCATGTCTATATGCGTACCACGACAGGTCTGCAACAAGTTGATGTGATATACCGTCGTATTGATGATGCGTATCTTGACCCACTCGCTTTTAATCCCGATTCGCTGATTGGCGTGCCCGGTTTATTATCTGTCTATCGTTCTGGCGGTGTTGTACTGGCAAATGCCATTGGAACTGGTGTTGCTGACGATAAATCGATTTATCCGTATGTACCGTCCATGATTCGTTTTTATCTTCAGGAAGAACCAATTCTCAATAACGTGCCTACCTGGCAGTGTCGTAACCATGAAGAACTACAATATGTTCTTGAACACTTAGACGATTTAGTTGTCAAAGAAGTACATGGTGCAGGTGGATATGGCATGTTAATTGGTCCTTGTGCGACCAAAGCGGAAATAGCCCAGTTCAGAGATTTATTAAAAACTCGTCCGGATAATTACATCGCGCAGCCAACACTTTCTCTTTCTACTTGTCCTACATTTGTTGAGGCTGGGGTTGCCCCAAGACATATCGATTTACGCCCATTTGTACTGAGTGGAAAAGAAATCCGCTTAGTACCCGGCGGGTTAACCCGTGTAGCGCTGACTGAAGGCTCCTTGGTGGTCAATTCATCTCAGGGTGGCGGCACCAAGGATACTTGGGTAATGGAGGATGCGTTATGTTAAGTAGAACAGCCAGCGAATTATTCTGGATGGCGCGGAACCTCGAACGAGCTGAGAATACTGCACGTATGCTTGATGTGACGCATACAATGTCACTGATGCCTTCCATTGATGCAGATCATAGTGAACTGATCGCTCCATTAACAATCACCGGCACTCATGAGCCTTTTCTCGCCAAATATCATCAGGTCAGCATGGCAAACCTGCTCCAATATTTTTGTTTCGACGAAGAGAACATGAGCAGCGTTTTTAGCTGCCTGCGATCTGCTCGTGACAACGCGCATTCTGTGCGCGGGAAAATACCGGCTGAAGTATGGGAGAGTATTAACAGTGCCTGGATCGAAATAAAGGATCTCCGACGTGCAGGCATCAGCAGTAGCCATGCACAGAGTTTTTTTGATTGGATCAAAGAGCGATCTCATCTTTTCCGGGGTTCCACGATCGGGACGATGATGCGCAATGACGTGTTATGGTTCATTCGCCTTGGAACCTTCATTGAACGTGCAGATAACACCGCTCGTATTTTGAATGTGAAATATCAGGTCATCAAAGATGACGAAGACAGCATCCGTGAATTCTATCGCTGGAATGCCCTACTTCGTTCTGTCGGTGCTTATGAAGCACATCAAATGCTGTACAAAACCCTGTCACGAGAAAGCGTCGCTGAATTACTCATTCTTCGAGATGAAGTACCGCGTTCATTGAGAGCCAGTCTTGAAGAAGTCGAGAGCATACTTTCTCGTATTGAAGGAAATGCAGGTAATCATCCTCGTCGATTGACAACAATTCTAAATGCCAACTTGCGTTACGGCAGTATTTCAGAGGTATTTGAAGAGGGTGTAAACGCTTATCTGACACGTTTTCTAAATGACATTAATGACATTGGACAAAGTATCCATGATGCATATCTGGAGACATTATGAAACTAACAATAAAACATCAGACTGAATACCATTACGCAGAAACCGTTCGCCACAGCACGCAATATTTGCGTTTAACGCCCCCAAATACCTCCCGTCAGCGCATTCTGAAATGGGAACTGGAATTACCGAAACAAGCAACCATGACAACAGATGGTTATGGCAATATTCTTCACGTATTGAGTCTGGATACACCTTATGACTCAATGCTCATCCGAGCATCCGGCGAAGTAGAGATCAAGGAAGATGCAGACGATGATATCGCCGACAATATTTCTCCGCTCAGTTATCTACGAACTACAAAATTAACGCAACCTACAGCGTCTTTAAAAAAGTTGTCAGAGAATAACCTGCGTTCAAGTGCTTCATCTTTAGATGATCTAAAATCACTCATGCAGTCAGTTTTAGCCGAAATGCCCTACCGGCCCGGCTCAACGGATGTCTCATACAGTGCAGATGAAGCGTATCGATTGAAAAGCGGTGTCTGTCAGGATCATACACATGTGTTTATTACCTGCTGCCGTCATGCAGGACTCCCTGCACGATATGTCAGCGGTTACCTTTACACACCTGACAGCACACATGTAGCCATGCATGCCTGGGCAGAAGTCTGGTTAACTGATCACTGGCACACTTTTGATGTGACAAATAATACGTGCTCCCCACACCAGCATCTAAAATTAGCCAATGGAATGGACTATCTTGACGCATGTCCGATCCGTGGCGTTCGATTTGGTGGTGGTACAGAAGGCATGGAAGCAAAGGCTGCTGTAAAATTACTCGACGAACTGCACCAACAATGATAGAAAGCGCACTTTGTTGACCGAGGAATCAGATTATGACTTATTGCGTTGCCATGTGTCTGGCAGATGGCGTTGTGTTTGCGTCGGACTCGCGGACGAACGCAGGTGTTGATCACATTGCTGTTTTTAAAAAACTACATGTATTCAATTTCGAAGATCGGGTGATTGTTTTACAAAGTGCGGGCAATCTTGCGACCACACAAAGTGTCATTACCCTGCTCAAACAACAGTTACAAAATCCGGAAGAAGAAAGTCTTTCGACAGTGACATCACTTTATGAAGCTGCTGAACTAGTGGGCAATGTAGTTCGAGGCATTATTGCTCGCGATGGCGGCCAGCAGCAGAGTCATGTCAACTTTGGGTGTAATATCCTACTGGGTGGTCAGATCCGTGGAGAAACACACCGGTTGTTTCATATCTATCCGGAAGGAAATTTTATTGAGGCGACCCCTGACACGCCATATTTCCAGATTGGTGAAAGCAAATATGGAAAACCGATCATTGATCGGATTGTTCAATTTAATACGCCGCTTGAAACAGCCATGCAATGTGCTTTGATTTCGATTGATTCAACTTTGCGAAGCAACCTTTCGGTTGGCTTACCGCTGGATATCATGATTTATCAAACCAATAGTTTTTCGGTTGAAAAACAATACCGTATCACAGAGTCACATCCTCATTTTCTGGCATTAAGGAAAGCCTGGGGTGAGGGATTACAAAAATTATTTAAAGATTTACCTCCGTTTTCACCATAATGGTGAGAGAAATCACAAAAAAAATGCAACTTCACGGAACTAATTGCGAAAGAGGCACTCTAACTTAATGCCACTGCAATTAAACATTGAGTCTTGTCCCAGTCAGCAGCGATGTTGACTGGGTTTTTTTATTCCCGTTTTTCAGCCAAAATAGCCAGATACACGATAAATAACCGGGTTATGGTGTCATTTTGGGAACTTCAGTCCAGCATTCTTTTTTATTCCACGATTATGAGACTTTTGGTGCGAATCCAGCCAAAGATCGCCCAGCACAATTTGCTGGCATAAGAACTGACAGTGATTTCAACATCTGTAGTGATCCTACCGTTGTGTACTGCCGTATGGCGACGGATTATCTACCTGAACCCGAAGCTTGCCTGATTACTGGAATCACACCCCAAATCGCAAATCAGAATGGGTATTGCGAAGCCGATTTTTTCGAAACCATTCATCAATTGTTTTCGACACCCGGCACTTGCATTCTTGGCTATAACAATATTCGTTTTGATGATGAATTTACCCGCTACGGGTTCTACCGCAATTTTATAGATCCATACGCGTATAGCTGGCAAAACGGTAACTCTCGCTGGGATTTGCTCGATGTCGTCAGAGCCTTTTATGCGCTGCGCCCTGAAGGCATTCATTGGGTATTTGATGAGGAAGGCAAACCCTCTTTCCGTCTTGAAAAGCTATCAGTTGCCAACGGCATATCGCATGAAAATGCCCATGATGCGATGGCTGATGTCTACGCAACCATCGGAATTGCAAAATGCCTGAAGCAGGCACAGCCCCGTTTAATGGAATACTTATTTGAACATCGGAATAAAAATAAACTCAAACAGCTGATCGATATTATTAATATCAAACCACTAGTTCATGTTTCAGGGATGTTTTCGGCCTGGCAAGGTTGTGTTTCCTGGATCGCCCCCATGGCATGGCATCCAACAAACAATAATTCGGTCATTGTGGTCGATCTGCATCAGGATTTGACACCACTACTTGAACTTGATGTCGATGCACTGCGAGATCGACTGTATACCAGCAATGCTGATTTGGGCGGAGAAACAAGAGTTCCGGTGAAACTGGTTCACATCAATAAATGTCCGGTTCTGGCACCCGCGGCTAGTTTAAGTGATCAGCGTGCGCAAGAATTAGGAATTAACCGTGACCTTGTCATGAATAATTTGCAGATTCTAAGACAAACCCCTGAAATACGAGAAAAACTGGTTGGGATTTTTAGCGATGAATATATTCCGCCTGCGAATCAGGAACCAGAACAAATGCTGTATCAAGGATTTTTCTCTGAAGCCGATCGCGCTGCCATTGATTTAATTCATCAAGCAACACCAGAACAATTATCTGGTATCAATTATCAGTTCCAGGATCCACGTTTACCAACCCTGCTCTTCCGTTATCGAGCTAGAAACTATCCTCAAACCTTATCATCCAGAGAACAAGAACGGTGGCAGCACCATTGTATGGATATACTTAATCAGAAAGCTGAATCGTATTTACTTCAACTGGAAAGATTGCTGGAAGACAAACCGCAAGACTCACGTGACTGGAATATCATTCGTTCGCTTGCGCTGTATCTTCAAGGAAGATAGATAAAAAAAAGGTCAACTACAATGTAGTTGACCGAACTTCAGCTTTTGCTGAAGAGAGCACGGGATAAAACTGGTTTACATCTTTATACATGAAAAAAATATGCCAATTTCTTCACGTTATTGAAAAAATATTATTTCCAAGCTTTTTGCTTGATATATATACAAAAATATTTTTTCATGATGAATTCTTGATCAATTTAATGATGCAATTATAGCACATCTTTTCATGTTTTCTCTCGCAAATTGCATTTGTTTGCAATTTGCAAATGACTCTGATTAGTTTTGCATTTCTAAATTGCATTAGATGTCTATAATTTAGACTTTGATTATACGCCAAAAATTTGACTTTTCATAATCCTTCATTGAAAACAAAGCAAACCTTTTTACATACTTGCGCATATTACGCATTCGTGAAGATGCCACTCGTCCAAAGTTGCATCTGATGTGTATAATAGGGCTGCAAATATGCGTCACATCATGTCATTTATGGCGCAGGAGTAATATTCAGCATGACCCAACTAAGTAAAGAAGCCGTACTAGTCCGCTCTGCCCTGGAAAGCCGGGGATTAGAAACACCGATGCAGCAAACACCATTTACTGCGCAGGAAAAGAAAGAGCAAATTGAACAACACATGACGGCAATCATGTCATTACTCGGTTTAGACCTGAACGATGACAGTCTGGCTGAAACGCCGCACCGCATTGCGAAAATGTATGTGAACGAAATATTTTCTGGACTTGATTACGCAACGTTCCCAAAAATCACGTTGATTGAAAACAAAATGGGAACTGACGAAATGATTAAGGTACAGGATATTGGTGTGACCAGTACCTGTGAACATCACTTCGTGACGATTGATGGTTATGCAACGGTTGCGTACATTCCGAGAGATAAAATCATCGGTCTTTCAAAAATCAATCGTATCGTGAATTTCTTTGCGAAACGCCCTCAGGTGCAGGAACGTTTGACACAACAGATCCTTGTTGCCCTTCAGGCGCTGCTCGACACAGAGAACGTGGCAGTCTCGATCACCGCAACACATTATTGTGTAAAATCACGTGGCGTCATGGATGCAAGCAGTCAAACCACGACAACAGCACTGGGCGGTAACTTTAAAAAGAATGCTGCCACACGCCATGAGTTCTTAAGTAAACAATAAAAAAACCGCCAATAGGCGGTTTTTTTACATATCGGAGAATCAAAAAATCAATTGTTGCTGTAACGCCTGAATTTGGTCGCGTAAAGCTGCGGCTTGTTCAAATTCAAGATTACGTGCATGTTCAAACATCTGGTTTTCAAGACGTTTGATTTCTTTCGCAATTTCATCAGGATGCAGTCGTTTATAACTACCTGCGGGTTCAGCAACTTGTCTCAGTTTGCCTGATTTATTGCTGCCGGAAACACCTCCCAATTGCATGACATCCACAACCTTTTTCTTCAAGCCTTGTGGCGTGATGCCATTCTCTTCGTTGAACGCCTGCTGTTTTGCCCGTCGACGATTTGTTTCATCAATCGCAACCTTCATCGAATCGGTAATTTTATCCCCATATAAAATTGCTTTCCCATTCAGGTTACGTGCAGCACGGCCGATGGTTTGAATCAAAGAGCGAGTTGAACGCAAGAACCCTTCTTTATCTGCATCTAAAATGGCAACCAGAGACACCTCTGGCATGTCCAACCCTTCCCTTAATAAGTTGATTCCGACTAAAACATCAAACTCACCAAGACGCAGATCACGAATGATCTCCATACGCTCAACAGTATCAATGTCCGAATGCAGATAACGTACACGCACGTCATGCTCATGCAGATATTCGGTTAAATCCTCAGCCATCCGTTTTGTTAACGTCGTCACCAGCACACGTTCATCTGATTTAACGCGTAAGCGAATTTCTGAGAGCAGATCATCCACCTGCGTGGTGACCGGTCTCACTTCAACCACCGGATCAAGCAAGCCTGTTGGACGAACAACCTGTTCAACAATCTCGCCACCCGATTTTTCAAGTTCATAAGCAGCTGGCGTTGCTGAAACAAATACGGTTTGTGGCATCAGTGATTCAAACTCATCAAACTTTAATGGACGGTTGTCTAAAGCGGATGGTAAGCGGAAACCATATTCAACCAGCGTTTCTTTGCGAGAGCGGTCGCCTTTATACATGCCGCCAATTTGCGGTACGGTCACGTGCGATTCATCAATAATCAGCAGACCATCGCCAGGTAAATAGTCGAATAGGGTTGGCGGCGGTTCGCCCGCAGCACGACCGGATAAATAACGGGAATAGTTTTCGATGCCAGAGCAATAGCCTAGTTCCTGCATCATTTCGATATCGAACAACGTTCGTTGCGTGATCCGTTGTTCTTCCAGAAGCTTATTTGCATCCAGAAACTGCTGACGACGAACGGCAAGCTCTTCTTTAATCTGTTCAATGGCCTGTAAAATGGTATCGCGGGGTGTTACATAGTGACTTTTAGGAAAGATCGTAAACCGGGGAATGACCTTTTCGACCGCCCCCGTCAATGGATCAAACAGACTTAATCGTTCCACTTCTTCATCGAATAATTCAACCCGAAGAGCAAGTTTGTCCGATTCAGCAGGAAAGATATCAAGTACCTCCCCTCGAACCCGAAACGTTGCACGTTGGAACGCAGCATCATTTCGGGTGTATTGTAATTCAGCGAGGCGACGCAAAATGTCACGCTGATTGATGATATCGCCCTGACGTAAATGCAACATCATGCTCAGATAAGATTGCGGATCACCTAAACCATAGATTGCAGAAACAGAAGCGACGATCACCACATCTCGTCGTTCAAGTAGTGCTTTGGTCGCAGACAAACGCATTTGTTCAATATGATCATTAATAGATGCGTCTTTTTCAATAAATGTATCTGTCGTCGGCACATAGGCTTCCGGCTGATAGTAATCGTAATAAGAAACAAAGTACTCGACCGCATTTTCAGGGAAGAATTCCCTCATTTCTCCGTAAAGTTGTGCAGCCAGCGTTTTATTGGGTGCGAGGATCATGGTTGGACGGTTTAATTTCGCGATCACATTCGCCATCGTGAAAGTTTTCCCCGAACCAGTCACGCCGAGTAATGTTTGATGCGCCAAACCAGACTCGATGCCGTCCAATAATTGTGCAATTGCTCTAGGTTGATCCCCACCCGGCTGAAACTGACTTGCCAGTTTAAACTGCTTACTCATCGTACGACCTAAACCTTCCGAACAGACATATATAATAATGCTTCCCTCGGATACTGAACACCTTTACAGTAGTTTTTATCTAACCAAGGATTCATTTGTTTATAGATCAATCTTTTTGTTCATTTTTACCTCAATTGAGATCTAGCTCTTATTTTTGCCTTGACCCGCACCACTAATATCATTAGTATTTTCAGCCCATTCCCCCGTAGTTCAGTCGGTAGAACGGCGGACTGTTAATCCGTATGTCACTGGTTCGAGTCCAGTCGGGGGAGCCATATCTCTTCTGCTTCACCCTCAAAGATTCAAGTTATCCACGGCTCCATTAGAGAATGCGCCAAAATAATGCACATTTTCCGTAGACCTATTTTCAATTTGTATTTCTGATATATCAAATACCACTTCTCGCAGCAATTTTTTATATCTTATTGATTTTTATATAATATTTTTTTGCAATATATTCATCATACTTTTTTCAAATCCTTACAGCATGCGGCTTTCAGCAAGATATGAGGAAATAATTCACATGGTTATCCACAGATTCTGTGGGTAACGTGCTACAGGCCTTGATATCACTGGCATCGACTTCCCTGTTGATAACCTCATCCCTGATTGAAACTGATACAAACTGGTTATCAATTCAGCAAACGATATGAAATGGTCTGATTTTGGTGTTTCATCAGTTGACAGTCACCAGACCAATCAGTAACATGCGCCCCGTCGAGATGAGAACGATTCCTCCTTAGTTCAGTCGGTAGAACGGCGGACTGTTAATCCGTATGTCGCTGGTTCAAGTCCAGCAGGAGGAGCCATCATCTAGACAAATTAATTCCTCCTTAGTTCAGTCGGTAGAACGGCGGACTGTTAATCCGTATGTCGCTGGTTCAAGTCCAGCAGGAGGAGCCACTTTTCCCTCGTAGTTCAGTCGGTAGAACGGCGGACTGTTAATCCGTATGTCACTGGTTCGAGTCCAGTCGAGGGAGCCATTTCTGGTTTATATCGCAAATATCATCACCCCCTGTTTTAAAATCTTATAAGTCTACTTTCAGTTTTATTTCAGATTCATTTCATGAGCGATCGCACCTAATCGAGCTATTCCTTTCTGATATTTCTCTGTCATTTCAAAACAACAAGTCAATCGCAAGCAATGCTGATAGCGTCGGTTCAGAGAATATAACTGACCCGGAATACAAACGATATGTTCGGCCATGGCACGTCTTGCAAGTTCTAAACTATCGATCGTTTCAGGTAACTCCAGCCAGAGAATAAATCCACCTGTGGGTTGGCTAGCTCTGGTACCTGCAGGAAAATACTGCGCAATCAACGCACGGATCTGGTCAATCTGTATGGCGTATAACCGTCTCACGTGTCGTAAATGCCGTTCATAGCCACCATTCTCAAGAAATTGAGCAATGGCTTCAGATAATAAAGTTGACTCCGCAACACTGGTTAAAAACTTAAGTTTACGAATTTGTTCCTGAAACCGTCCCGGAGCAATCCAGCCAATCCGAAAATCTGGTGCCAGTGTTTTGGTATAACTGGCACAGGTCATGATCCAACCGTCTTGATCATATGCTTTTAATAATGGCTCAGGGGGATTCACAAATTGCAAATCGGAGTGCTGTGCATCTTCAATGACTGGGATCTGATATTGATTGGCAATTTTGGCGAGCCGAGCTTTCTCTGCACGACTCATCGTAAAACCAAGCGGGTTGTGAACCGTCGGTATCGTTATGATTGCGGCGATCTTTTCTGTTTGGATCACGTGTTCCAGTTCGTCTAAATCCATACCTGATACAGGATTCGTTGTGATCTCTTTCCAAAAAATGCCATGTGTTTCCAGCAACGAATACAAATTGAAATAGGTTGGCGTCTCAACAATGACGGTATCACCTGCCTTTGCTACGGTACGAATCGCTAAATTCAATGCATCCAGGACTCCATGCGTCAAAATCAGCTCATCCGCAGACACTGACATACCTAATTGCGTTAATCGTAATGCAATCTGCTGGCGTAGCGATAAAGAACCGGGCGGTAGTGCATATTGTGCCACCAGATCACCATGTCGACGCAGAATACCTGCAGTTAAACGAGATAGTCGTTCTGAAGGATAAAAAGCCTTCCCTCTCGGACAAGCAAGACCAAAATCAATATAGTCCGGCCGATTTTGATGAGAGAGTACTTCTTCAATAAATGTATTGAGGGTATCCGGTTCCCGTTCAGTGGCTTTAGTTGGTTTGAGGGGTTGTATAGGTACTGCCAACCGGTTTTTCACAAAATAGCCTGACTTTGGTCTTGCTTCGATCAGCCCTTTATCTTCGAGTAACCGATAAGCAGCATTCACCGTATTGATACTGAGTTTCTTTTGCTTCGCGCAATCTCGGATCGATAACAGTCGACTACCCGATGGTAAAATGCCTTCTCGAATTGCTTGCGCCAATTTATCTGCTAATTGCAAATATAAAGCTTGCTCAGTCATCACTATCGCTCTGCTGGAGTTTCCACCAGTATAAATCTGTACCCATTAAAAATCACAATATCTGAATCTGTATCCTTCTTTTCTTATTTCTTATAATTTGCATCACACCGGTGCAGTTTTTCTTTTTTAGGGTTTTATTATGTTATTCAGCTTATTTGTGATTCATCTTTGTGCATTGGCGGCACCGGGGCCAGATTTCTTCTTCGTTTCCAGAACTGCGTTGTCAGGACGCACCAGCCATATATTTCAATCTGCGAGTGGTGTTGCTATCGGGATCTTGATTTGGGCAACGATGACATTGTTAGGGATGAATTTATTGTTCGAGCATTTCCCTGTAACCAAATGGATCATCATGGTCTTGGGCGCTTTTTATCTGTTTAAGCTAGCCATTGATATTTTTCATTCTGCAAAACAGCCATTAGGTGAAATAGCGCTGGATGGTAAACCGATTAAACACGTACTCCTGAAGGGAGTGATGACTAATCTGGCGAATCCGAAGGCTGTGATCTATTTCAGCAGTGTCTTTTCTTCGATCCCCGGCATTGGACAATCACAAGGATTACTCTCTCAGATCATGATCCTTATTTTTGTGGAATCGCTTGTATGGTTCTTTTTGGTTGGGCAATTATTTTCTTTAGAGAAAATAAGAAATTATTACATGAGACATAAACGCTGGGTCGATTATGTGTCTGCGGGCGTTTTTGCACTCTTCAGCATATTGATACTAGCTGACGTCATTCATCTAATCACATCAAGCCAGACATAAGAAAAGCGCCACAAGGCGCTTTTTTATTCAAATGATTTCCATCTCAAAGGCTAAGCGTCTTTATATAAGCTTAACGTAAATGCCCGAGCCTCCGCATGGTTCACAATGGGCAGCGGATAATCACTTCCAGGATCAAAAACTTTTAACCATTCATGGGGCGTATGAATATATTTTGCAGGCACATTATTCAGTTCTGGAAGCCAGCGCTTGATAAACTCACCCGTTTCATCAAATTTCTCACCCTGTGTGGTTGGATTAAAAATACGAAAATAAGGCACGGCATCAGCCCCTGTGCTGGCAGCCCATTGCCATCCGCCATTGTTTGCAGCTAATTCACCATCAATCAGATTTTGCATGAAATAGCGTTCACCCCAACGCCAATCAATATGCAAATCTTTCGTTAGAAATGAAGCGACAATCATCCGGAGTCGGTTATGCATCCACCCTGTTTGCTTTAAACAGCGCATTGCAGCATCAACTATCGGATATCCAGTCCTCCCCTCGCACCATGTTTGGAAATTTGTGGGGTTATTTGGCCAACAGATCTTATCCGTTTCTGGTTTAAAACCTTTATTCATGCAAACTCGTGGATATGCCACCAGCAGATGCTGATAAAACTCCCGCCAGATCAGCTCATTCAGCCAGATAAAACCAGGCTCACTTTCGTCAGACGGAATGTAACCCATCACATCCTGAATCACAGCCAAACATTGACGGATCGTAACCACGCCTAATGCAAGAAAAGGTGACAACAAACTCGTACCGTTACGAGCAGGATAATCGCGGTTAACACCATATTCAGATAATTTGTCATCACAAAACTGGCGTAACTGATGTAAGACTGCATCTTCATTGCCTAACCAGTCGGCACTGGAACGTTTGGGATAATCGACCTCAATCGATTGCCATTCGATAGACTCCCCCTGACATTCTGGTTGCGGCCAGACTTGAAAGCCCTCTGCCATCAGTCTTTTTAGCCAGACTTTGCTAAATGGCGTGAATACCTTGAACATTTCCCGACAGCCATTCAATACAGTACCAGGTGCAAATAAACAGCGGGCATCAAACCAATGACAATGTATCTTTTGCTGATCACAGACCGATTGAACGGCTTGATCCCTTCTTAATTCATAAATACCGATATCTCGGTTGGTATAAAGATCTGTTATCTCATGTGCATTGCAATATGCGCTCAGTGCCTCAGGAATAGCTGCATAATCCGCTACCGTTAGTACGTCGAAAGGAATGCCCAATGCAGCTAACTTTGCACCGACTGAGTTTAAATGTTGCTCCAGCAAATCCGCTTTGATTGGTGCCATGTCATGGGCTTTCCATTGTTCAGGCGTTACGAAATAAATCGCCTGAACAGATTGCCCGTTCATACTTGCGGCATAAAGTGCAGGGTGATCAAAGGTACGGAGATCATCTCTGAACCAAACTAATGCGGTCATATCGCTTTCCATTTTAAAGACTATACCGAAGTGCTAGATCTTCAGGATGTGGATTCAGATAGACTTGTGAAGACAGATAAGGATTCGGATATTCTCGTAAATAATGTTGAATCAACGTCATCGGTGACATCAAAGGAACCAACCCTCGACGATATTTATCAATTAAATGATGAAGCTCAGCTTTTTGTTCCAATGAGAGCGTTTTCTTAAAGTAACCCTGCAGGTGTTGCAGTACATTCGTATGCCCTTTTCTGGTTGCTTTATTCTTTAAGCCTTGCATGAGCCCGGATATATACCGTTCAGCCAACTGGTCAAGGGGCATTGAGACTGAATCACCCAGCAACTTACCAAGTAATGAATACGATGAAGGATGATGCGCAAACAATAAGTATTTATATCGAGAGTGAAAGGAAATAATCTTTCCCCGGGTTAGCCCCGTTGCCTGTAGTTGTTGCCAGTCATGGTAGGCATAAACTCTGGTCACAAAGTTCTCCCGAAGGATCGGATCACATAAACGACCATCTTCTTCAACTGGGAGTAATGGATTTTGCTCCATGAGAATACGGGCATAAAGACCGACACCTTCTTTCGCAGCGCCTTCATTCGTATAGACACGAACTCTTTCCATCCCGCAACTCGGCGATTTAGCACAAAAAATGTAGCCAGAAAGAAAATCAAACTGGGCTGTTTTCGCTTTCGAGAATGCCGTCAGTTTTTCCGTTACATCAATGCTGCCATCAGATGCTTCAACACGAATGTTATCATCACGCCGAACTAGGCGGATCGCTTTTCGTGGCACACCTAATCCAATAGCAACTTCAGGGCAAACGGGAAGATAAGTGAAGTAACGACGAAGATCATTCTCAACAAACTCGCTGCGTTTGTGCCCGCCATCAAATCTTACTTTCTCCCCAAGTAAACATGCACTGATCCCCACTTGTATCTTATCTGAGTGAAATGCAGACATAGCAATCCTTAGTGTAAAACCAGCCGAAATGGTGATGGAGGAAAAGGTACTGAGAGCTAGGTTTCTCGGAATAATACGATCAATGAAATATTTCAGATCGATATGCGCTGATTTTATTATTGCACCAGATTGGCGTCCTATTTAAAGCCAGACAACCATCAGCACCATTTTGTGACATCAAACCCATTCTGGGGCTACCTATGAGAGCAAATTTCAGTATAATAAGTGTGTCTTTGCATTAAATTGCTCATTGAATCCCTACAAGACCTTTTATAAAAACCTTCCTTTTTCTCATAGTTTCGCTTAAGAAACAATCCGTAATACCCCAAATAAATGTTTAATTTTTATCAATGTAAACATTAAAACATTGCGCTTTTTACACCTATTTCCCGCACATATAGTGATTCCAGACTGCTGGCTAAATCAACGGAACTGATAGACACGAAAGTGTCTCGCCCGAAAAGTTGGCGCTCTTTGTGATTTTCAGCACGCATTTTGCTGAAGCATCGTTAACCAGACGACGAGAAAGAGAATCCTATGAAACAACCAACGCCATTTGTTCAGTTTCGCAACGTGCAAAAAAGCTATGATGGCGAAACGCTCATTGTTAAAAATCTGAATGTGAATATTCGTCGGGGCGAATTTTTGACACTGCTGGGACCTAGTGGTTCAGGAAAAACTACCAGTCTGATGATGCTGGCTGGTTTTGAAACTGCAACCAGTGGTGAAATCACATTAGGCGGTAAGTTATTAAACAACCAGCCACCACACAAACGTGATATCGGCATGGTTTTCCAGAACTATGCGCTCTTCCCTCACATGACCGTCGCTGAAAACGTTGCCTTCCCTTTATTTGTTCGTCGCTTATCTAAAGCTGACGTCAAAGAAAAAGTTCAGGAAGCTCTTAGCATGATCAAAATGGAAAGTTTTGGTCACCGCTATCCAGCACAACTTTCTGGCGGTCAGCAACAACGTGTTGCGTTAGCTCGTGCATTGGTATTTGAACCAAAACTGGTGCTAATGGACGAACCACTAGGCGCGTTGGATAAACAGCTTCGCGAACACATGCAGATGGAGATTAAACAACTGCATGAAAAATTTGGTCTGACGATTGTTTATGTAACCCATGACCAATCAGAAGCATTGACCATGTCAGATCGTGTTGCTGTCTTCCATAAAGGTGAAATTCAGCAAATCGATAGCCCGAAAGTGCTTTATGAAGAGCCATCAAATGCATTTGTTGCGCAATTCATTGGTGAAAACAACCGTCTATTCGGCCATGTCGAATCAATCGATGGACAACACTGCAAAGTCCGGATGCCAGATGGTCAGCAATTGAGTGCACAAGCAATTAACGTTTCGGCACCTGGTGAACAGACAACATTGTCGATTCGTCCTGAACGTATTTTGCTGGGCGCAGCAGCGCAGCAATGTGACAACGTTGCGCAAGGTCAGGTTCGTGATTTCATCTATTTAGGTGACCATATTCGCGTTTGCATGAACATGTGTGGTAGTTCAGATTTCATTGTAAAAATGCCTGTCAGTCAGTTTGATACGTCAATCAAAATGGGTGATGTGCTTTCTGTGGGATGGCAAAGTCAGCACGCCAGAGCTCTGGACTTGCTTGACTAATAATTAGTAATAACAAGGATGATAGTAATGAAAGCAAAACTCTCTTTAGCAGCAGCATTAATCGCTTTCGTAAGTGGCGCAGTTCACGCGGAAGAACTTTCAGTCATCTCTTTTGGTGGCGCGAATAAAGAAGCTCAGGTAAAGGCTTATTATGAGCCATTTACGAAAGCAACTGGCACCAAAATCGTTGCTGGTGAATATAACGGCGAAATGGCAAAACTGAAAGCCATGGTCGAAACCCACAGTGTTTCATGGGATGTTGTTGAAGTTGAATCATCAGAAGTGGCTCGTGGTTGTGACGAAGGCTTCTTTGAAAAGCTTGACTACAAAATCATTGGTAAAAAATCAGATTTTATTCCTGGCGCAGCAACAAAATGTGGCGTAGGGATGTTCGTTTACTCAACAGTCATTGCTTATGACTCAAACAAACTGAAAACAGCACCAACTTCATGGGCTGATTTCTGGGACGTGAAAAAATTCCCGGGCAAACGTGGTTTACGTAAAACAGCGAAATACGCATTGGAAGCAGCGCTGCTGGCTGATGGCGTCGCAGCGAAAGATGTTTACGCTGAATTAGCAACACCTGCTGGTGTCGACCGTGCATTCAAAAAACTGGACGAGCTGAAACCAAACATTCAGTGGTGGGAAGCTGGTGCACAAGCGCCACAATACCTGATGTCTGGTGACGTTGTAATGACCTCAGCATTTAACGGCCGTATCGCAAATGCTCAGAAAGAAGGTAACAAAAATCTGAACATCGCGTGGAATGGTGGTCTGTACGAAGTTGAATACTGGGTTGTACCAA
This sequence comes from Tolumonas sp., assembly GCA_003251455.1. Lineage (GTDB taxonomy): Bacteria > Pseudomonadota > Gammaproteobacteria > Enterobacterales > Aeromonadaceae > Tolumonas. The sequence goes on along the minus strand of QKFI01000093.1, from coordinate 9,500 downwards.
AAGGTACACCAAATAAAGATCTGGCAATGAAGTTTATTGCCTCTACGGTGAAACCACAAAGTCAGATCGACTATGCAAAACAGATCCCTTATGGCCCAACAACCAAAGGTGCTGCCGGCATGATCGATCCAGCCTTAGCTGCAACCTTGCCATCTTCAGCTGAGAACCTGAGTGTTGCTGTTGCTGTTGATCCAACGTTCTGGCTAGACCATGGCGAAGAATTGGAGCGTCGCTTCAACGCTTGGGCTGCAAAATAATTTGATGCTGAATCAGGCTCCGGGAACTCCGGAGCCTAACCAAGGTTCCCCATCTCAACGGAATGATCTGGCTTGAATGCCGTCTGTCAGGAACTAATTATGATGTCTACAACCATTACAGACCCTATCCCTCAGCCAGCGGATACCCAAACGCTCAAGGCAAAACTTCATCGGGCAGAACGGATTAACCGACTGAAATCGTTTGGTTTGATCTTACCGTTGATCATTTTCTTGTTCGTTGTATTCCTGGTGCCGCTGGTTATCATGCTGAAAAAAAGCGTGGATAACCCAGAAGTCGCAACCATGCTACCAACGACGATTGCTGCAATGCAGGAATGGAATGGAAAAGATTTACCGCCTGAAGACGTATATAAAGCATTAGCATCTGATATTCAGGTCGCAAGTGATAACGATATTCTGGGTAATCTCGGTAAACGTCTGAATACTGAAATTTCTGGCTATCGTAGCTTGCTGAATGACACTGCTGATTCATTACCATTTGACCCAGTTCCGACTTCTTATAAAGAAGCCATGATTGAACTGGATGAGCGTTGGGGCGAACCAGCTTTCTTACAGGCGATTTATAACAACAAATCACCTTATACATTGAACTATATTCTTTCTTCTCTTGACCTGAAAAAAGATGCTGCTGGCGATATTGTCAAAGTTTCTGAGAATCAGGCTATCTATCAAAGCGTATTCGCTCGCACACTCTGGATGAGTTTTGTGATTACGCTGGCTTGTCTGGTTCTGGCTTATCCGCTGGCATATCTGCTGGCAACTTTACCAGCTCGTACCAGCAATCTGTTGATGATTTGCGTCTTACTGCCATTCTGGACTTCAGTGTTAGTCCGTGTTGCTGCGTGGATCGTGTTACTGCAGAACAATGGGCTGGTGAATAGTTTCCTGGAAACGATCGGCGTGATTGATTCACCATTACAACTCGTATTCAACCGTTTTGGTGTATATGTGTCGATGGTTCACATCATGCTGCCGTTCATGATCCTGCCACTGTATAGCGTGATGAAAAGCATTCCACCAAGCTACCAACGTGCTGCTATCTCTCTGGGTTGCCCACCGATGATTAGCTTCTGGTTAGTTTACTTCCCACAAACTTATGCAGGGATTGGCGCGGGTTGTCTACTGGTCTTCATCCTGTCTATCGGTTACTACATCACACCAGCATTGCTGGGTAGCCCGAACGATCAGATGGTTAGTTACTTTGTTGCGTTCTACACCAACACTACGATCAACTGGGGTATGGCGACCGCACTCGGTGGGCTGTTACTGTTCGCAACCTTGATCCTCTATATCGTATATAGCTGGTTAGTTGGCGCAAACCGCTTACGTCTGGGTTAATTATCAGGGACGATTATTATGTTAAGACCTTATGCTTCTAACTTTGAAAAACTCTGGTACTGGTCACATCGCAGCTTGTGCGGATTGGTACTGATCTTCCTGATGCTGCCAGTACTGGTCATTATTCCGCTATCATTCAATAGTGGTGCATTTCTGGTATATCCGCTGCAGGGCTTCTCACTCCGCTGGTATGAAACATTTTTTTCATCACCAGAGTGGATGCGTGCACTGAAAAACAGCTTGATTGTGTCACCATCAGCGACTTTCGTTGCGATGGTGTTCGGAACCCTGGCATCAATTGGTTTAACCCGTGCAGAGTTTAAAGGCAAAGCACTGTTGACCAGTATTCTGATTTCACCAATGGTGGTTCCAGTCGTCATCGTCGGGGTATCGTCTTATCTGTTCTTTGCTCCTTTAGGTTTGGCGAATAGCTATTTCTCGCTGATTCTTGTGCATGCAATTCTGGGGATCCCGTTTGTTATTATCACGGTAACGGCAACCTTACAGGGCTATAACCAAAATTTAAGCCGTGCGGCTGCCAGTTTAGGTGCAGATCCGATGCTAACGTTCTTTAAAATTACGTTACCGCTCATTGCACCCGGCATGATTTCAGGCGCCCTGTTTGCTTTTGCCACCAGCTTTGACGAAGTTGTTGTAACTTTGTATCTGGCCGGTCCGGAACAGGCAACACTGCCACGCGTTATGTTTAGTGGTATCCGCGAAAACATCAGTCCGACCATTGCTGCAGCAGCAACGATTTTGATCCTTGTGTCAGTCCTGATGTTGTTAACGCTGGAATGGTTACGTGGTCGCTCAGAAAAAATGCGTACAACTGCGCACTAATTGATGCGAACAGTTAAAGTGAAATATCAGTTTGGCCACCCCACTTGGGGTGGTTTTTTTATACCAAAAGAAAAGGCGCCTGAAGCGCCAATTCGATTAATAACGGTTGATATAGTTTTGTAAAATCCGCATGAAATAGTCGCGCGGTTTATTGAGTCGACCAAACTGATGCGTGATCGCAGCAATCCCTAAGTGGTAACAACGATCCTCTGGTAACAACTTTCTCAATTTTCCCTCTTCGATCCAGCGTTGTGCGTAATGTTCAGGTAAGAAGCCAACATATGAGCCTGACAGGATCATCGCTGCACGGGTTTCGTAATAATAGGCAGAAGCTGATTTCGCTAATCCTGCCATTTGTAATGCAACCTCTGGGTTACTCTGGATCCCAGCTTGTACTGACCGACAATTGATCAACGCATGACGAATGATGTCGTCATTTTCTTCAAAGAATAAAGGGTGCGCATCACTGCAATAGAGATAACAAGTCTCTTCATATAACGGCTGATAGATTAACCCATCAATTTTACGGTGATACGGAATAAATCCGACATCAACTTCACCGTTCAGGATCATCCGTTCGATGTCATTCATCGGCGCCGTCTCAAACTGGATAAACACATCCGGCGCCTGACGGCAGAATTCACTTAATGCCTGAGGGAAACGACAGCGCTCATCCAGACTAATCGTATCACTGGCAACGAGCTTTAATTCCCCGGACAACTGCACATGCAATGCGTTAACTGTCGAGCGGAAGTCTTCCAGCTGTGAGAATAAACGGCGCGCAGATTCATAAATAATCGCGCCCTCTTCTGTTAACGCAAACCCGGACCGACCCCGACTGCATAACTTTATCTTTAAACGATGCTCTAGGTTAGCCATATGAACACTGATGGTTGAACGGCTGATATTCAACACCGTCTCAGCAGCGGAAAATCCGCCACATTCCACGACTGTTTTAAATACTTTTAACAGCCGGATTTCGTAATCACCAACCTGCCCCAACTCAATCAACGAAACCTGCGCCATTTGTTTAGCTTTCCTCAAAGTAAGAGTTGATTGTTAATCATTTATACAACGAAATTTATCGCTACTATGGATACATAAGCCCGTTGTTGTGGGCGTTTATGTACCGGAGAAACATCATGAGATATCCATCTATTGATCCATTGCTAGCGCCTTTTTGCCAATGGCAAGCATCCCAATGGATGACCCCGATAGTTGGCACAACTTTCACCGTAACCAACCCGGCAACCGGTGCAGTGATTGCGACGTTACCCAACCAAACAGCGGGCGAAGCCTTATCCATGATCGACCGCGCGAGCGCTGCACTCCCTGCATGGCAGGCATTACCTGCTAAACAACGCGCAGTGTTATTGCGTCGCTGGTTTGACCTTATTATGGAACATCAGGATGCACTGGCATTGCTGATGACCTTAGAACAAGGCAAACCTCTAGCTGAAGCAAAAGGCGAAATTGCCTATGGTGCTTCTTATATTGAATGGTTCGCCGAAGAAACTAAACGTGTTTATGGCGATGTCATTCCTGCAGCCAGCGGTGATAAACGAATTCTGACTATCAAACAAGGTATCGGTGTTGTTGCAGCGGTTACGCCATGGAACTTCCCGAATGCCATGATTACGCGCAAAGTGGCGCCCGCTCTTGGTGCTGGTTGCACCATCGTGGTTAAGCCATCTGATGAAACGCCACTCTCTGCACTGGCTTTGGTCACACTCGCTCACAAAGCTGGCATTCCAGAAGATGTCTTCCAAATCATTTGCAGCAAAAAAGCAGCTGATATCGGTAAGGTTTTCTGTGCTGACAGCCGTGTTCGCAAGCTGACTTTCACCGGTTCTACTCCCGTCGGTAAGCAATTGATGAGCCAATGCGCATCAACCGTTAAAAAACTGGGTCTGGAATTAGGTGGTAATGCACCGTTCATCGTGTTTGATGATGCAGATATTGATGCCGCAATCACCGGTTTGATGGTGTCTAAATACCGTAACGCTGGCCAAACCTGCATTTGCGCGAACCGTATCCTTGTTCAAGATAGCATCTATGATGAATTCGCGGCGAAACTGGTCACAGCAGTGAAAGGTCTGAAAGTTGCTATTGGTACTGAACCTGGTGCAACAATTGGCCCGTTAATCAACCCTGCTGCAGTACATAAAGTTCAACATCTGGTGTCAGAAGCAGTCAGTAAAGGCGCTAAAGTTTTAATCGGTGGTTCAGTCTATCCAGCTGGTGATAATTTCTACGCGCCAACGGTACTGAAAGATGTCACCACTGACATGAAGATTTTTGAAACGGAAATTTTTGGCCCTGTTGCGCCACTGTTCCGGTTTTCTACAGAACAAGAAGCCATTGAAATGGCAAACGATACTCCATTTGGTCTGGCTGCCTATTTTTACAGCCAGAATATCAGCCGCATTTGGCGTGTATCTGAAGCGTTGGAATATGGCATGGTCGGCATTAATGAAGGTGCCATTTCCACTGAAGTCGCTCCGTTTGGCGGCGTGAAAGAATCGGGTTTAGGTCGTGAAGGATCTAAATACGGCATCGAAGAATTTACAGAAATCAAATACCTCTGTATGGGCGGTCTGAAATAAGTCTCAACGGAACTTTGACTGCGAATAGGAAGGAGTCATTCAATGAATAATGCAGAACTGCAACAACGCAAACAAGCCGCTTTCGCACGTGGCGAAGGCAATACTTACGGCATTTATGTAGCGAAAGCTAAAAATGCTGAATTATGGGATGTTGAAGGCAAACGTTACATCGATTTTGGTGCTGGTATTGCAGTTGTAAATACTGGCCACAGCCATCCTAAAGTCGTTGAAGCAGTGAAAGCTCAGCTAGACAACTTCAGCCATACCTGTATGACTGTTACCCCTTACGAGTCAGCAGTTAAACTGGCTGAAAAACTCGTGAAAGCCGTACCTGGTAACACACCGAAGAAAGCAATGTTTGTGACAACAGGCGCTGAAGCGGTTGAAAACGCAGTGAAAATTGCACGCTCTTACACTGGTCGCACAGGTGTGATTGCCTTCAATGGTGGTTTCCATGGCCGTACGTTGTTGACTGTTGGTCTGACTGGCAAAGTTCAGCCTTACAAAGCAGGTTTTGGTCCTTTCCCTGCGGAAATTTATCATGCAGCTTACCCAAATCCTTTACTGGGTATCAGTGAAGAAGATAGCTTCGAAGCGCTGAACCAGCTGTTCAAATGCGATATCGATCCAAATCGCGTTGCAGCAATCATCATTGAATGCGTCCAGGGTGAAGGTGGTTTCTACCGTGCTCCAGTTTCTTTCTTACAGAAGCTGCGTGAACTGTGTAATGACAAAGGCATTCTGCTGATTGTTGATGAAATCCAAACTGGTTTTGCTCGTACCGGTAAAATGTTTGCTCACGAATATGCAGGTATCGAAGCTGACTTAGTTACCATGGCGAAAGGTCTGGGTGGCGGTTTCCCAATTTCTGCGGTTGTTGGTAAAGCAGAAATCATGGATGCACCACAACCAGGTGGTCTGGGTGGTACTTATGCAGGTTCACCATTAGGTACAACTTCTGGTCTGGCTGTTTTCGATGTCATCGAAGAAGAACAACTGTGTGATCGTGCGCTGGCAATTGGTGAGCGGATGGTGAAACACCTGCAGGATATCAAATCAACACATCCTGCGATTGTTGGTGATATCCGTAATCTGGGTGCAATGATTGCTGTTGAGCTGGTGAAAGATGGCGATATGAAAAAACCAAACGCTGACTTAACCAAAGCAATCTGCACAAAAGCAGCTGAAAAAGGTCTGATTCTGCTGTCTTGTGGTGTTCGTGGTAACGTGATCCGCTTCCTGCCACCATTGACAACAGAAATGGAAATCATTGATGAAGGTATGGATCTGCTGAAATCCGTCATCGCTGAATTAGTTTAATAAAAGTTCCTCCCTGTCATGATACGTCAAGCATCCGGTCTCCGGATGCTTTTTTTTATTTGAACAATTCGCCGGGCGTCACCCCAAATTGCTGACGAAATGCCTGAATAAAGGCTGAAGTAGATAGATAACCACAAGTAACAGCTACAGCCGTTACTTTTTCTCCGTTTTCCAACATTCTCATTGCAGAAATTAATCTCAATCGTTGCCGCCATAAACGAAAGGTCAATCCTGTTTCTTTCTGAAACAAACGACTTAAGGTTTTTTCAGAAGCCCCGAGTTCTTTTCCCCACTCATGGAGTGAACGGGAATTATCCGGTTCAGACTGCAACCAATCACAGAGACGTTGTAACCGATTATCTGTTGGCATCGGTAGAGATAATGCGGCTTCTGGGGCTGAAAAGAGTTCATCAATCAAGACATTGGCTAACCGCCCTTCTCGTCCCGCTTCATCATACAAGACGGGGAAATCTGAAAATTTAGCGATCAATTCTCTTAATAGTGACGAGACCTCAATAACGCGGCAATGATCGTCATTGCTTGGGGTCAATGAAGCAGAAACATACAGACCCCGCATTTCTACTTTGTCTGTCGTGATGACTTGATGCGACAGGCCAGCTGGCACCCAAACAGCCCACATGGGTGGCGCGATATAACATCCCTGATGGGTATAAACCGTGATAACACCTTTCAAGGCATAAGAGATCTGGATCCAGTTATGCTGATGCCATGCGGTTTGCGAATCAGAATGCAGCGTTTCATTCCGAGCAAAAAGAGGTCTGGGTAAATCAGACATTTCTGGGACAAAACGGGCCTGACGGTTAATCTGTCTTTTAATCGACATTAAATGAGATTATATCGTTAGCGGATCACGTGATAACAGCTTAAATTAAATCAGTCATTTTTACAGTGAGAATATGAGTATGTTACGCGGTTTGTCCCGTCTTTTTCCTGACCGATTCACGTTATATCTGGTCACAACGGTGCTTCTTGCCAGCTTTTTTCCTTGTGAGGGACAAAGTGCGGTTGTCTTTAATCTGATTGCAGACATCGCCATTGGTCTTTTATTTTTTCTGCATGGTGCGAAATTATCTCGTAGCTCCGTCATTTCAGGGATTACTCACTGGCGACTACATATTCTTGTCCTGAGTGTCACTTTCCTGTTTTTCCCCATTATCGGGTTATTACTAAAGCCGGTTCTGTTACCCCTCGTAGGACCGATCATTTATCAAGGCATTCTTTATCTGTGCTGCTTGCCTGCAACCGTACAATCTGCGATTGCGTTCACTTCCATGGCGCGGGGAAATGTTCCTGCTGCAGTTTGCAGCGCATCAGCATCCAGCCTGCTCGGTATTTTTGTCACACCGTTATTGGTTGGTCTCGTCCTTTCTAAAAATCAGGGACATGCAGATTTGCATGGCATGACAAAAATTATCATGCAGTTGTTGTTACCCTTTTTGAGCGGTCACCTTTTACAACCTTTGATTGGTCGTTTTGTAACGAAACATAAGAAAGTTCTGAGTATCGTTGATCGTGGATCAATCCTGTTGGTTGTCTACACTGCATTCAGTGCAGCTGTTATTGAACATATTTGGCAAGCCGTACCGCTAACAGATCTACTGGGTTTGATCGTCGCATGTGCCATTGTGTTGGCCTTTTCACTGTCAGGAACCCGCCTGCTCAGCAAACTATTTAAATTTCCAATTCAAGATGAAATCACGATCGTTTTCTGCGGTTCAAAGAAAAGTCTGGTCAGCGGTGTGCCGCTCGCAAAAGTATTATTCAGCAGCGCACAAATTGGTCCAATCTTGTTACCGGTGATGCTATTTCACCAACTACAGTTGATGGTATGTGCCGTGATTGCAGCTCGATACGCCAAACGGCCTGAAGAGGCATGAAAATATTGAAGAAATGAAGAAGTATTGAACATGAAAAAAGGCGGCTAATAATAGCCGCCTTTTTATTCTCAGAATTTCGCGCTTGTCATTTGAAAGGTTTTAAAACCCCCTGTTAAATTGCGCGCTTTGAAACCATGATTCACCAGCATCCGGTAAGCAACGTGACCACGCAGCCCCACCTGACAAGTGATCAGAATTTCTTTGTCTTTTGGTAATTCATTCAGGCGTTGACGTAATTGATCCACCGGAATGTTTACTGCACCTTCTATCGCACCGATATTGGTTAATTCAGCAGGATTCCGTACATCCAACAAGAATTGATCCGCTGTGCGATTGATAATATCGGTCGTATGACAAACCTGCTCGTCCCCTTTCAGCACATTCGTCGCAACCATGCCTGCCTGGTTCACAACATCACGTGCAGAACCAAATGGTGGCGCGTAGGTCAGTTCCAGATGTTCCAGATCCTGGACTTTCAGACCCGCACGAATAGCAACTGCAAGCACATCAATACGCTTGTCTACACCATCTTTACCGACGGCTTGTGCACCAAAAATCGCACCCGTCACTGGATCAAAAATCAGCTTCAGACTGACAGGGAACGCACCAGGGTAATAACCAGCGTGACTACCTGGATGCACATAAATCTTCTCGTAAGCAATATTCTGACGTTTCAGGCTCTTCTCGCTGTGACCTGTGCTCGCGATTGCCCAATCAAAAACCTTACAAATAGCCGTACCCTGTGTCCGTTGATACACTTCATGACGACCCAGCATATTATCGGCAGCAATACGGCCCTGACGGTTTGCCGGTCCAGCCAATGGGATCAACCCCGCTTTACCAGTGACCAAATCTTCGGTTTCAACGGCATCACCAACCGCATAAATATCCGGGTCACTGGTTCGCATCATCGCATCAACTTTGATACCACCTAATGCGCCCAGCTCCAGTCCTGCTGCCGATGCCAGCAAGGTCTCTGGTTTTACACCAATCGCCAGAATCAGCAAACCGGTGACCATGTTCATCCCGTTACTTAGTGTCAGTTCCAGATGATTCAGCTGATCAGGATGCGCTTTATAATCCTCCATCGCCTCGGGTTCAGCTGGTTGGACTGGAATTTCAGAAACTGCGAGCAATCCTGTTTTTAAGCGTAAGTCGACTTTTTTATTGACCAGTTCCTGATGAATAAAGTTCGCCATTTCCGGATCAACCGGCGC
>QKFI01000434.1 GCA_003251455.1 Tolumonas sp. | reverse complement strand
GAGAACGTATCAATACAATCCAGATGCGCGAGTTCATGGGAAAATCGCTCAAAGGTAACATCACTACTTTTGATCATGGCTGCAACGACGAAATGCCATTCGATATAATGTTCTTTCATGGCTATCGAAATCGTGTCACCTACGATGTCATATCCACATCGACTGATCGCTTCCCGCAACATCTGCTCTTCAGGCATAACATTGCGTTTGAAGTGTAAAACAACGACCAAAGCTTTATGTGATGGCAAGTGACGTTCAATAATCGGTATCAATGTCATGGAGAGCGCTGATAAGCAGGCAAGTAGCGTTGCTGCTATGTATAACCCTGTGCCCATCATGATCCCGATAATAGAAGAGCACCAGATAGAAGCAGCTGTACTGAGACCAGTGATATTCATGCCTTCTCGTAGAATGACGCCTGCACCAAGAAAACCGATTCCGGTGACGATCCCTTGAATGACTCGTGTCGGTTCAACACCAGGAAGATTCGTCTCCGCACCAAACCAGAAACCGGAATAACCACAAATCGCAGTCACAGCTGCCGAGGCCATACAAACCAACCCGTAGGTCCGCATGCCGGCAGCACGCCCTTGATAGTAGCGTTCGTATCCCACCAGCAAGCCGAGAAGAAATGCACCAAAAATATTGACGAAAATAAGGAAATTAGCGACTAATTCTGGAGTTGACCAGAATTGCGTGAGTAGATCCCATCTGAACCACTCCATATCGCCTCTATATCACCGCATGACTTGATTTAAGTGTGGGTAATTCATGGTAAAAAGCAAACCACGCAGAACATCCTTACTTCATCTATAGTTTTAATAATGACTTACTCCCTTCCTTCTGATGTTTCTGGTTGGCGGAAAGTTGTTTGGGTCTAACTGGTTCAATGAGTTGTAATGAACGCGGCTGAACAGGAGCTGACATGAATGTTTCTGCCGGTACTCACACATCCCCTTCGTCCTGCCCGGAATCTGACCGCCCCGTTATTGGTGTCATTGAAGAAGTACATGGTCCTGTGATTGATATTGTTTGCCAGCGTCTTCCACCGCTGCATCAATCACTTTGTGTTTTTCTTGAAAACGAACGGTATATCTTCGAGGTTCATCGGCATTTAGATGCGTCCCGAGTCAGAGCTATTGCATTACACCGTACCAGTGGTTTGCAACGTATGATGCCCGTCTATGATTTAGGGGGCCCATTATCTGTGCCTGTGACACCAAGTTGTCTTGGTCGTTTACTCGATATTTTTGGGAATCCGCTCGATGGTGGAGAACCACTGGATACAACAGTCCGACAACCCATTGTTGCTCCACCTTCCCCCTTGGAAGAAGCAGAAAGTACGACTGAAATTTTACCGACCGGTATCAAGGTCATTGACCTGCTTTGTCCGTTTGTAAGGGGTGGAAAAACCGGACTCTTTGGTGGTGCTGGTGTCGGGAAAACCGTCCTAATCATGGAGTTCATGAATGCGATCATCCGCCTGCATCATGGTGTGTCCGTTTTTGCCGGCGTAGGTGAGCGGATCCGTGAAGGGCATGAACTCTGGCATGACATGCAGGATGCAGGCGTCATGGAGCGAACACTGATGGTGTTTGGTCAGATGGATGAATCACCTGGGGTGCGCTTCCGGATTGGTTTGTCAGCCCTGACCTATGCTGAATATCTGCGGGATCATGTCGCTCGCGAAGTGTTATTCCTGATGGATAACGCTTTCCGCTTTGTGCAGGCTGGCAGTGAATTATCGGGGTTATTGGGGCGTATGCCTGCCACCGTGGGTTATCAGCCAACGTTGCTTTCGGAAGTTGCCGAGTTGCAGGAACGTATTGCATCGACACACCGTGGCAGTATCACTGCAGTTGAGGCAGTTTATGTGCCAGCTGATGATATGACCGACCCAGCCGTCAGTGCCATTCTGTCACATCTTGATACCACGGTGATCTTATCGAGAAATCAGGCTGCGAAAGGGATTTATCCAGCCGTGGATCCATTGAACTCGGGCAGTCGGATGATGGATCGCGTGACCTTGGGCGATCGTCATTACCACGTGGCGCAAGCGGTTCGTGAACATTTGGCTCGCTATCACGAACTTGAGGACATCATTGCGATGTTAGGATTGGAGGCACTTTCCGAGGCTGATAGAAAAACAGTATTACGGGCAAGACTGCTGGAACGTTATCTGACACAGCCGTTCTTTGTTGTGTCAGAACATACCGGGATTGCCGGTGTTTCCGTGCCGCTGGATACCACGCTGACCGATTGTGAAGCCTTTCTACGTGGCGACTATGATGATCTGCCGGAAGAACGCTGTTATATGCGGGGCAGTATGGGGGCAACCTCATGAACACATTCACATTATCAATGAACAGTGCAATTCGAACTGAAACTATTCCTTCTGTGGTTAGCTTTGTTGGCGCAGATGCCAGTGGCAGTTTCGGGCTGCAACCGGGACATACACCGTTTATCACCTTGCTGGCCTATGGATTATCACGCTTTCAGAACGGTGCCGGACAGTGGTTTTATCTCGCCTGCCCCGGTGCAATTTTACACTTTGAGCAAAATCAGCTGACTATCAATACCCGCCATTATCTGATCCATGCTGATCACGAAAAAATCGCCGGGTTACTGGCAGGTCAACTTGCTGAAGAAGAAGCCGGATTACAATCGATTCGTCATAACCTGCAACAACTGGAACAGGCTTTGTTCCGCCGGTTGCGATTATTGGATCGGGGGTAGCAGGATGACAAATCAGCGATGGCAGAAAGATATCAACCGAGACAGTAAGCGCATTAGAGAGGCGGAGAAAAACCGGCGTTCAATTCTGGTTCATACCGTTTTTCTCGGCACGATTTCGGTGTTGTTTCTGACTCCGCTATTGGCTGGTGCCTATCTGGGGCATTGGCTGGATGAACAGAGTAGCGGGTATACGGTACGTTGGACCATCAACCTGATTCTATTAGGGTTGGGTATTGGAATTTTCAACGTGGTGTTCTTTATTCGGAAATATTGGTAGACAGAAGGAGGTTGTATGGATACAAATGCAGCCCTTTTGATCTTCGGGCCATTCACACTGACCGGCACGGTGGTCACCACTTGGGCATTGATGCTTGCGCTCGGCTTTGGCTGCTGGTTAATGACCCGGAATCTTTCCGTCGATGACCCGGGAATGATCCAAACCACACTGGAAGGCATTGTTCAGGCCATTTATAACACCATCGACGGTGTTCTGCCGGGCAAAGGCCCGCTCCTCCTCCCCTTTGTCGGTACTTTGTGGTTATTTATCGGGCTCGCAAACCTGGTTGGGCTTATTCCTGAAATGCATTCTCCGACGGGTGATCTATCGACAACAGCAGCTTTGGCGATTTTGGTGTTTCTATCCGTTCACTGGTTCGGGATCCGCGATTCCGGACTGAAACGTTATTTACAACACTATCTCACGCCAAGCCCGATTTTATTGCCCTTCCATCTACTTGGCGAACTCTCCCGAACCATTGCGCTGGCCATGCGTTTGTTCGGCAACATGATGAGTCTGGAAATGGCTGCGGTCCTCGTTTTAATGGTTGCCGGATTACTGGTGCCTGTGCCACTGCTGATGCTTCACATCATCGAAGCACTGGTGCAGGCCTATATCTTTGGCACGCTTGCGCTGATCTATATTGCCGGCGGTATGCAATCTCATGAAACACATGATGTTGAGGAATCCATACCGCCTTCTGAACAAGGAGACAACTCATGAGTGACATGCATTGGTTTAGCCTCATTTCGACTGCAGTTTCTGCTTTAGCAATTGCAATTGGCGTGTTTTTCCCGGCATTGGCGATGGGAAAAGCCATCGCTCAAGCGCTGGATGCAATCGCCCGTCAGCCTGAGGCGGAGAAATCAATTACCCGCACCTTATTTATCGGTCTGGCAATGATCGAATCATTGGCGATTTATGTGTTGGTCATTGTGCTGATTATTCTTTTCAGGAATCCGTTGATTGAATACCTGTTGAAATAGGAGGCAATCATGGCATTTGACTGGACGACCTTTGCACTGGAAATCATTAATTTTCTGGTACTGGTCTGGATTTTAAAGCGCTTTCTCTATCAGCCTGTGCTCGACACGATTGCGAAACGACGGGAAGACATTGAACAGACTGTTCATACAGCCGAAGAAAAGGAACAGCAAGCGAACGCCCTGAAAGCTCAGTTTGAGAGTCGTCTTGCTGAATGGGAAAAAGAGAAAAATACCGCCAGAACACATTTTTCTTCAGAACTGGCTACTGAACGGCAACGACAGTTGGATGCACTCAATAAAGAGATTGAATTGGAACGGGAACGGAGTGCTGCACAGGAGGCACATCGTACAGAAACCCTGAAACGGGAACTAACCTCCCAATGCAATCAGCAAGCGCGGCAATTTGCCAGCCGGTTACTGACCCAATTAGCGGGACCAGAGCTGGAAGCACGTTTGATCGATTTTTTTATTGAAGAAGTGAAAACGCTGCCGGAAGAGCAGATCCACCCAATTCAGGCTGGTTTAGCCGGTAAAGGGGTTGGAACAGTTAGTACAGCTTTTACGCTCACAGAGGATCAACGCCAACGGATCAGTAAAACACTGGATGATCACTTTGAAATTCGAAGCCAGCTGACTTTTACGCAAGATCCATCATTGGTTGCCGGATTACGGATTTCTTTAGGTGCCTGGCAAATGGATATGAGTCTGGCGGGTGAACTGAGCGTTTACGCGGAGGCATCAGGCTTTGGACACTAACTTACCCGGACTGAATACTTCCTCCAACGCACAGGCTAAGTTGGAACAATATCGCCCGCATTTGCGCATTACGGAATTGGGAAAAGTCGCATCCATTGGTGATGGCATTGTCTGGGTAGAAGGACTTCCCTCTGCAGCGATGGATGAAATTATTCTCTTTGAGAATGGTGGTGAAGCGCAGGTTTTCCACCTGGGGAAAGATCGGATTGGCGCAATATTGCTGAATCAGCGCGATAGCCTGATAGCCGGCGCTTCTGCGCAATTGACCGGTCGACGGCTTGATATTGGGGTGGGAAACGAATTTCTGGGTCGCGTGATTGACCCGTTAGGGAACCCGCTGGATGGTCTGCCAGTCCCCACTTTTAGTCGACGTCGTTCTTTGGAGGTCAGTTCCCCACCGATCCCAAGTCGGGAATTTGTAGCTCGACCACTGATTAGCGGGGTGAAGATGATCGACACCATGATCCCGATTGGCAAAGGTCAGCGCCAGCTGATCATTGGTGATGCCGGCACGGGCAAAAGTTCGCTGGCGCTGGATACGATCATCGCGCAGAAAGGTCGTGACGTGTTGTGCGTGTATGTGTTGATCAGCCAGAAACGATCGTCTGTCGTCGCAACCATCGAAACCCTACGTCAGGCAGGTGTGCTGGATATCACCTGCGTCGTAGTAGCCGAAGCAACGACGACGCCCGGTCTTAAATTTCTGGCGCCTTTTGCTGGTTGTACCCTTGCTGAAGAATGGATGTGGTCAGGTCGCGATGTGTTGGTTGTGTATGACGACCTCACGACACATGCCCGTGCTTATCGTGAATTGTCGCTGTTGCTGCGACGCCCTCCGGGGCGTGAAGCATATCCCGGTGATATTTTTTATCTGCACTCCCGCTTGTTAGAACGCTCAACCGCACTGGCCTCAAAATTTGGTGGCGGCAGTATGACCGCCTTACCGATTGTTGAAACGGAACAGGGGGAAATTGCGGCTTATATTCCAACCAACCTGATCTCGATCACCGATGGACAAATCTATCTGGATACAGGCCTGTATGCCCGTGGCTTTTTACCCGCGATCGACATTACCCGCTCGGTCTCACGAATTGGCGGGAAAGCACAGGTGCCAGCCATAAAAACCGAAGCAGGCCGCATGAAACTCGATTATCTGCAATTTCTGGAACTGGAAGTATTCACTCGTTTTGGGGCAAGACTCGAAGCAGGTGTCGAAGCCAAAATTAAACGTGGGCGATTGTTACGAGAACTGCTGAAACAGGATCGTTTGTCCCCCCTGACGCCTGAACAACACATGGCATGGCTGATCGCGTTTAATGACAGTAAATTTGACCCGCAAACACAGCCGTTGGCCACCTTGCAGAAATTACTATCACGCGTCAGTAAGCAAAACATGGCGATGACGGCAACCCGAGAAGCATGGCTACATCTGATTGAACAAGATCTGCAGGAGGCTCAGCATGAGCCGGCGTCGTGAAATCAGCAAAAGGCTGGACGCCCTCTCTGATATCGCCGGGATCATGTCTGCAATGAAAGGTCTTGCACTGATGGAAACTCGTATTCTGGCCGATATTCTCACCAGTCAACGAAAAATGGTCACCGCCATTGAGCATACCGCCGCTGCATTTTATTCCTGTTACCCAACACTGATATGCCAAATCACCCAAGCGCGGGAATTGTGCATTGTCATTGGTGCAGAGCAAGGGTTTTGTGGTGATTTCAATGAAACATTGTTAGCGCAAATGCAACAGCATCAACAATCTCATCAAGGTCCGATTGACTGGATTGTCCTCGGCCGTCGCCTGATGCAACGACTACCAGAAAGTGAAGCCCATATGCTGACCCTGCCCGGTGCGATCGTGGCAGATGAAGTACAGACGGTTTTACAGAATCTCACTCAGCAGTTGCGTCAATTATTGGCACAGGAACATCATACCGGGTGTGCGTTAACCGTGCTGTATCACAGTGATGCCACCAGCGAGATCCGCTTGCGACACCTGCTCCCGCTACGCGACCTCCCGCTCGAGACGCATTATGGTTATCCGCCAGCGCTATTACTCCCGCCAGAAGAATTTCTGCTGGGGCTCACTCACCACTACCTTTATGCCATTCTGAATGAAGTGCTTTACAGCTCACTCATGGCCGAAAACCGGCAGCGACAAACCCACATGGATCGTGCACTGCAGCGACTGGATGAAGATAAAAACCGTCTGCAATTGGTCTATAACATTCAACGGCAGGAAGAAATCACCGAAGAGATCGAAACCATTCTGCTTTCCGCTGATATGATGAATGACGAGGCACAACAACTACAGGGATAAAAAATTTTTAAATTTGTGTAAGAAATAAACAGGCCATTCCGACTAATTCTACGTAGATCAAAATGACAACCCGCGTAGAGGGAGGCAATATGAATATCCTTCATAAACTCATCACCGCCATGGCGTGTGTCTTATTTTTTTGGCACCCGGCAGTAGCAGCCGCAGACGAAATGTCCAATTCGATGGATATGATGAAACCGGCCGTTGCCACTGAACAAGCCTTGTTTGCTGGCGGCTGTTTCTGGTGTATGACCAGTCCGTTTGATTCACAAAATGGTGTGTTATCCGTCGTTTCTGGTTATGCCGGCGGAACCAACAAGAATCCAACCTACGAGAATTACGGTCATGGCGGACATACAGAAGTTGTGCAAATCACCTATGATCCGAAAATCATCAGCTATGACCAGCTTCTGAATATCTTCTGGCATCAGATCGACCCAACCGATCCGAGTGGTCAATTTGTGGATCGTGGCCATGAGTATATTTCCGCCATATTCGTTTATAACGACATGCAAAAACAGATAGCCGAACGCTCGAAACAACGCTTGGCAAACAGTGGCATTTTGTCAAAACCGATCGTGACGGAAATATTACCGGCACCTGCTTTCTGGCCTGCCGAGGAATACCATCAGGATTATTACAAAAAGAACCCGCTCCGGTATCACTATTACCGGTCTCGCTCTGGACGTGATAATTTCTTACATCAAACCTGGGATGGGATCTGGTTTGACACCGCAGGGACGCAACCACCGAAATATCTAAAAAAGGTGCTGACCTCAATGCAATACAAAGTCACACAGAATGACGGCACCGAACCGCCTTTCGACAATCAATACTGGGACAACAAAAAACCTGGCATTTATGTCGATATCGTTTCAGGGGAACCGTTATTCAGCTCCACCGATAAATATGATTCCGGTACTGGCTGGCCAAGCTTCACCAAACCGCTCGTTCCGGCCAACATCGTAGAATTGGAGGATCGTTCTTTATTCACTACCCGGACAGAGGTTCGCAGTAAAGCCGCGAATTCCCATTTAGGGCATGTGTTTGATGATGGTCCGAAACCAACCGGATTACGTTATTGTATGAATTCTGCGGCGCTGCGTTTTATCCCAGCGGATAAACTGGCGGCGGAAGGTTACGGACAGTTCAGCTATTTGTTCAAATAGTTACGGTTTTTCTGAAAATATCTCGATGCCTGCGGCGATACGCATTCCGGTCGTCAGCAGGCATAACGCAGCAAAGCCATAAGCAAGGCCGGCAAACCAATCCGGTTTCAAGATCATCAAGACAAAGACCCCGATGGTTTCGGTCGCTTCAGTAAGTCCACCCAGATAATAAAAGCCTTTTTCTGGATATGCCGTACTGCTCAACCCACGCTTGGCCGCAATGACAGCAAACGCCAGAAAGGAACATCCGGTACCGATAAAACTGTAAATCAATATGGTTGCAGCAAGTGCATTGTGTTCAGGATCGGCTAAGGCAAATGCCAACGGAACGGATGAATAAAACAAGAAATCGAACACGATATCGAGAAATGCACCGAGATCTTTCGGTTGAGACAATCTCGCCATCGTGCCATCTAATCCATCAGCCAGGCGGTTCAACGCAATACTCAGTAACGCCCAAAGCGGATAACCAGCCACAATCAAGGGCACAGCCAAAATACCAACCAGGAAACCGGCAATTGTCACCTGATTCGGCGTAAATCCTGCCGTCAGGAGCTTTTGTGCGATCCACTGCAGAGGTTGTTTTGCTTGTTTTAAAATCTGACGATCGAACATCATTACCTCTCATGTTCGGATAAACCAATCTCAAGAATGCGCCCGCCTTCTGGGACATCGCTCCTGTCATGTGTGACCAGCAAGGTCGGTAGCTGCTGGCGTGCGATTTCGGCAAAAACAAATTCCCTGAATTGTGCTCGTGACTGACTGTCTAACTGCGCAAAAGGCTCATCCAGCAGCAATGCTTCCGGCTCAGTCAGTAATGCACGTAACAAACTGACCCGCGCCTTCTGCCCCCCTGACAGCGTAGAAACATCACGTTTTTCAAAACCAACCAATCCGACTCGTTCTAACACATCTGTGATCGCCTGCTGACGCGCTTTTCGACCCGTGATTCTTGGTGCTAGTGCAAATGCCAGGTTTTGACCGACATTCATATGGGGGAACAACAAATCATCCTGAAACAGAATACTGATATGACGTTGTTCAATCGGTAACTGGTCGCGTCGTTGACCATTGAGCCAAAGTTCTCCGGTCACCTGAAAAACATCCGCGAGATCACCCAAGATCCAGTTCAGCAAAGTCGATTTTCCGGAACCGGAAGCCCCCATCACCGTGACAATATCACCGGGAGGAATCACCAGATTCAGGTCGGTGAACAGCAGGCGTTGATCCAATGCAATAGAACAATGACGGATCTCCAGCATTTACGGCCTCCCTCGTCGGTATGGTCGTAACCCTTTTGGCAAAAAGGCCGCCAACGAAAATGCCAGAAATGGCAGGATAAACTGCAAAAATGCCTGAATCGCCAGTACTTGCGAATTACCGCCAGCACTCAGAGCAACCGCCTCGGTGGTAACGGTATCGTAGCGCCCTCCCCCTGCAAATAACGTCGGCAGATATTGCGCCAGACTCACGGAAAATCCGACTGCCAGTGAATTTAAAATGGGTATTAACAGCATCGGCCATTTCACCCGTAAACACCCCATCCATGCAGAGTGTCGAAGCATGCGGGCAATCAGCAGATACCGTTGATCAAACGCCTGATAAGGCCCCACCAGCGTCAGCAGCATATAAGGGAAAACCCAGATCAGATGACTCCAAACCAGCCCGAGAATGGTTCCGTCCAACCGCCAGTGCAGTAAGACCTGATACTGCGCAGACATCAAGGGCAATGCAGGCAAAATCAACGGAAGATAAAGCAATCCATTCCAGCGTCGAATGCCCCATTCCAACCAACACAACACCAGCGGCAAACTGATAAAACAGGCCGCTAAACCGAGCCAGAGCGTTGTCCAAAACGGTGTAAAATCGGTCTGCTGCCAATGCATCACGGTCAGATGATCCGGCCAAAGCGCCGGGAAAAACCAACTGGTGGCGAAAGACCAAAGACCGAGCATGAATAGCACCAGATAAAAAATCAGAAACACGAAAGCAGGCAAACGTTGCAGGATTGAATTGGTTATTTGACGAGGTTCAGATCGGATGCCAGTGGGATATGGCCAGATACGGGAGAAAACCCACCACAGTAAACGCCCTACACCACCGATGATCAGCAGCAAGATCACCAGCATCACCGAGGAGATATTGCCCATGGCTTGTTTTTCCGACGCCGGATCAGTCAGCCATTGCCAGGTTAATACAGCCAACGAAGGCGGTGTTGTCGGCCCGATGATCAAGGCCACATCAACGACGGATAAACCATAAGCCAGTACTGCGACAAATGGCCATCCCAAACGGGGTACGATTTGAGGTATCAGGATTCTCAACCAGCATTGAGACGACGAATACCCAAGCGTTTTTCCGATCATTATCTGACGTGACAATGCCGAATCAGCCAAGATGGCAAACAGCATCCAGAGAAAAAAGACGCTCTCTCGTAATGCCAGCACCACTGCCAATGCCCAACCGTTGGCATCATGGATGGTGTGCCAATCAGGTGGTGTGATCCAGTCAAACACATGTGCCATCAGTCGGGCAAAGTACCCCGATGGCGCAATCAGAAAGAGAAAGCCAACGGTAAAAGCCACATGTGGTAAAGATAAAAACAGCGGAAGCCGTTGTTGTAATTGCTGCCATCGCCTTCCCGGAAACAGCAGCATCGCAATCAGCATCGCGAGGACAAACGCCCCTAATGTACCAACCACCGAAGAAATCAGCGTAACGCTCAAGGCGGGAAACCACTGCGGATCGCGCCACCAGTGTTGCCAGTAGATACCATCCCACACAGGTATCAACGCCCAGAATAATCCGGGTAGCAGCGGACAAAAGACCAGTAGCACCAATGCGATAATCGCATATCGTGTCCCTAATTCCTGTTGCTGCAAACAGGTTATTGCGCACCGTAGCGGGTCATCCACCCAACTAGCATGTGGTTCAGCCAGTACAGGCACCTGCTCAGTTAATTGTCCGGGAACGGTGACAGAGGATGCAGTTCGGAATTTTTTCGGAACTTTGGATTGATCAAGCACAGATCCATCCCCCCAGATTTTGATATAGGCCTTTCGCTGCTGTGCCGTCGGTGATAAGAGGAAATTCGCAAAGACCATTGCGCCAGCTTTGGCTTTGGCATTCACGGGGATCGCCAGAAAATGCACATTCCCGATGGTTCCTTTTGTCCATCCAAAACTATAAGCCGTTTTTGGCAACTGCCCGGCAGCAATCAAATTAGCCCCTTCATTCGGATTAAACGTCAGTGACAACGCCAGTTCACGATTGGCCAACATGCGATGCATCTCTTCCGCACTTGCAGGAAAGGTTTTCCCCTGCCGCCATAAATAAGGATGCAACTGATCCAGATAATCCCAGAGGGGCTTTGTCACCTGCGCAAACGTCTCAGGCATCACCGGTTGTTGTAACAGAGCAGGATCAGGAACCATCGACAACAACAACTGTTTCAGGAACGTGGTGCCATGAAAATCAGGTGGCTTCGGATAACTCACCAGTCCCGGATGTTGTTCTGCAAAATGAAGGAATTCAGCAGCAGAACGAGGTGGATTTTGAATGACAGCGCGATCAGCCAGAAAGGTTAATTGTGCCGTACCCCATGGGCTTTCATACCCTTCGGTTGGGACGGAAAAATCTGTCTGGACAGGTTTGTTCATATCCACAAAACGCCAGTTCGGAATTTGCTCGGCCCAAGGGCCAAACAACAAATGCTGTTGTTTCAGTGTTTTGAAATTCTCACCATTGACCCAAAGCAGATCGATGGAGCCAAGATCGGTTTTTCGATCTGCTGCAAATTCAGTTTGGATCCGATGGACTGCATCTGCAGTATCCGTCAGTTTGACTTGTTTGACCATCACACCATATCGCGTCTGTACTTGCTCCGATGCCCAGCGGATATAACGGTTAATGGGCTCGCTTCCGCCCCAGGCATTAAAATAAACCGTTTGTCCCTTCGCTTGCTGTAACACTCGGGACCAATTTTCAACCGAGGGATCATTGGATGGATTCGCTACCACCAAGGTAGGCATCAACGTACAGATTCCCCATCCTAATAACGCAAGACTCACTTTTAGGTTCATGACGCACTCCGGTCGCTGAATATGTTCTATCGTTAAGTCGTATGGGTGCTGTTTTTCTTACATTTAATTTCCAAATCGTTGTAAGAAAACACCTGATTACTTCGACTATAGCTATAGATCAACGAAGCGAGGACGAACCCATGAAAAAAACACTGCTATTTACCGTATTGGCGTTCAGTATCGCTGCATTCTTTCTCTTTGATCTGCAAGATATTTTTACACTTACATTCCTGAAAACAGAAATTTCCCAGTTCCGACAATGGCAACAGGCATCTCCCGTCTGGATGATCAGCGTTTTTTTCATTATTTATGTTGTGATTACCTTAATGACGCTGGCAGCAGGTGCGTTGTTCGGATTAGTGAACGGCACGGTTATTTCGTCATTTGCCTCGACGATTGGTGCCACCCTCGCCTTTTTGACCTCCCGTTATCTGTTCCGGGAACAAGTGCAATCACGATTTCAGGATCGTCTGCAAACCTTTAATGATGGCATTCGCAAGGAGGGACGCTTTTACCTGTTTTCTTTACGCCTGATCCCGGTATTTCCTTTCTTTCTCATTAATTTGCTGGCCGGACTGACCCCCCTTGGCATCGCAGAGTTTTACTGGGTTAGTCAGATCGGCATGCTGGCTGGCACCATTGTTTATGTAAACGCAGGCACTGCGCTTGCCGAGATCACTAGCCTCGGTGATATTTTTTCACCTGACCTACTGATTTCGTTTACGTTGTTAGGAATCTTTCCACTCGTTGCAAAAAAACTCGTCACCCATTATCGGAAACATCGACGCTTAGCCCAATGGCAACAACCAGACCACTTTGACAGAAACCTGATCGTGATTGGCGGTGGGGCAGCCGGACTCGTCAGTGCATACATTGCGGCAACGGTTCGCGCCAAAGTCACGATCATTGAAGCCAACAAGATGGGTGGTGATTGTCTGAATACCGGATGTGTTCCAAGTAAAGCGCTGATTCGAGCAGCCAGTGTGGCCCATCAGATCCGGAAAGCACAGCAGTTGGGCATTACTACAACCGCCCCCCAGATCCGATTTCGGGATGTCATGCAACGTATTCAGCATGTGATCCAACAGATCACACCTCATGACAGCGCCGCACGTTATAGCGCTTTGGGAGCCGAAGTTATTCATGGCAGAGCCCACTTTATAGACCCCTGGACCGTTGAAATCACCCATGACGACGGGCATACGCAGCAATTGACCGGGCGCAATATCATCCTCGCGACCGGCGCCAGCCCGTTTGTACCACCACTGCCCGGTCTCAATGACGTGGGCTATCTCACGAGTGAAACCCTCTGGCAAACCCTGTCCGAACGGGAGGAGCCGCCAAGACGATTGCTCATTCTGGGCGGCGGGCCGATCGGCTGTGAACTTGCCCAATGTTTCGCACGATTAGGATCAGAAGTGACACAAATAGAAATGGGAGAACGACTGTTAATTCGTGAAGATCTTGAGATCTCAGAAATTGCAGAACAAGCTCTCCTATCTGATGGCGTCACGATATTGACCCGACATAAAGCACTGCGCTGTGAATTCCATGAAGGTGAAAAAAGGTTGCTCGTGTCGCAGGATGGTGCGGAAAAAACCTTGGTCTTTGATGATTTGATTTGTGCGGTCGGGCGTGCGCCTCGCTTAAAAGGTTTCGGGCTGGAAACACTGGGGATTGATACCGGACAGCGACTGGAAACCAACGCATATCTCGAAACGGTGATGCCTCATATCTACGCCTGCGGCGATGTCATCGGGCCATACCAGTTTACCCATACCGCCGCACATCAGGCCTGGTATGCGACCGTAAATGCGCTCTTTGGGCAGTTTAAAAAATTTCAGGTCGATTACCGGGTGATCCCTTGGTCAACTTTTCTGGCCCCGGAAATTGCCCGCGTCGGGCTCAACGAACAAGATGCACAAGCAAAACACATTGCCTATGAAGTGACCCGGTTTTCACTACAGGAACTCGACCGTGCGATTGCGGACGGAACTACGAATGGCGTCGTCAAAGTGCTGACCAAACCCGGCAGCGATCAGATCCTCGGGGTTACGATTGTTGCAGAGCATGCCGCAGATCTGCTCAGTGAATTTACCCTAGCCATGAAATATCGACTAGGTTTAAACAAAATACTAAGCACAATTCATGTGTATCCGACTTTATCGGAGGCCAACAAATATGTAGCTGGAGAATGGAAACGGAAACATGCCCCTGAACGACTGCTTGTCTGGTTAGGGCATTATCATCGCTGGCGACGGAATCACTGAGTCAGACGAATAAAATCAGAAAAATATATCTTAACCTTATATTTACCCAGCTTAACCGTTTTGAAACTCTGTCTGGCGTCACATAAATCTTGTTTCGCCTGTGCAATTATTAAATAAATCCAACCCGGAGATGTCTGGCGGATGAAAAAATTACATATTTCCTGGTTCGCGTTAATCGCGGCTGATAATGATACCTGCGGACGATGTAGCAGAAACTACATACATCTGCTGAATGCCATTGAAAAATTAAAAACCATCCTGCGCCCGAAAGGGATCTTACCGGTACTCACCACACACAGCATCTCTGAACGGGAATTTCACTCCAACCGAATTCATGAACACCAGTTACTCATCCAAAATCAAACGATTGAAGATTGGTTACCTGACGCCTCAGATTCACTGACCATATCGATGCGTTGTCAGGAAAAGGACTGTCAGCGGAACTGCCAACACAAACGAAGCTATGAAGCTATTTCGGAAAGTTTGGTGATCGAGGCCTGTATACGAGCCGCTGATGCATTAAAGGATGAGGTATTAAAGGCTTAAGCGCTTCATGATCGATCTGATTCGATCGATGCGCGGGGTGTGAAACAGCAAACAGAACCCTGTTCATCTAACACGACCTGACAGTTCACAACCATCAGGTTTCGCAAACGTTTTCTTGCGCGCTGAATCCGGGATTTCGTTGCCGGTAGTGTTAAATCATTCGCAGTCGCATAGACCTGCAGCGCCATACCATCGATATCACAGCAGCGGATGATATCTCTGTCTTCTGGTGCCATCTCATTCAGCACCCGGGGTAAACACTGTGTCAAATCATCCACCGGTTCAGATGGATTAGTTGGATGATCTTCCACATCAAAATCGTGATTTAACGCCAGATAGCGATTATTTTTGCGGTAATAATTCACCAGACAGTTCCGTGCTACCTGATATAACCAGGCGCGTGGCGCCTGTATCTCACAAAAAGCATTTCCCTGTGACAAGGTCTGGAGAAAAACATCGTGCAGGATGTCAGCAGCCTGATCCCGATCATGCACCTGACTCAGTAGCCAATGCAGTAATGCGTTTTCATTTTCTGCCCATGCGTTTAGCAAACAAGGCGGTTGTGTCGATGTCACTGACATGGTTGATCCTGCACGCGTGTTCTATTACTCAGTATGGCTGACGAAATTCAGCGCATCTAATACTGACTCACCATCAAATCGATAAGCCATCAACTGGCCTTTTTTAGCGACCGAGAAGTCAACACAAGCCACCATTTCGCTACGGGGAAATGGTTCGCCCTGTAACCAGTAATGCCCGATAAACGTCGGTTTCGAAATCTCTGCTAACTGTTCAATCTCCGGCGCTAATGAATGCTCCGGCAGATGGTGAAGATATTCGTCGGGAATAATTGCTTTCTCCCGGAAAGAGCCCTGTTTCTGCCACCATTTGATGCGGGTTTTTTGCTGTTGATGACCGTCTTTATCGAGAAAATACTGCGCTTCCTCTAATGGCATTTCAACACCTTTCAGCAGCGCCTCCATAGCTTGTCCGGCAACATGATCGAGGCGATAACAGGCGACCAGATGTTCATCAAGCAACTGTTGTTGCGCTGATAAAAATGGTTGAATCATTGTCATCGCAGGTCGGTGCCAGCAGGCATGAATGACCTGAATCTCGGGTAATTCCAACCAGATTGGTAACGACTTAAACCAGTTGATCCACTGCTGATGGGTCTCGCTATTTTCACCCACTGCATCCAGAAAAGCAGCGTGCTGTTTCCGATTTTTGTCGGTATGTGCACGCAACGGTTTTCCTGATTCATCTCTCGAATGCCAGCCGATGGCATTAAACTCATGGTTTCCCATCACAGCTTTTGCCGCACCAGAGGCCACCATATCATGCACCAGTTGCAGCACTTCCAGTTGTTCCGGACCCCGATCGATGAAATCACCAACAAACACGGCAGTTCGTTCAGGATGCTGGAAGCCCGACGCCGACATTTCGTAACCAAGCTTCTTCAGTAATTGACGCAACTCGGTCGCATGACCATGAATATCGCCAATAACATCATATTTATTCATTGTCTGCCCCGCTTACTTCAAGCCCTGTTCATACCAGTTTTTTGATTGATTCACGATGCGCACCACCAGCAACATCACCGGCACTTCGATCAGTTGCCAGCGCAGCACCGGAATGGAAACCAAATAAACTGATTGCTGCCGCTACAGCCAGTTCAAAGAAATTCGACGCACCGATTAATGCAGACGGGCAAGCGACCTCGTGTTTTTCACCAACCTTACGGTTCAGCCAGTACGCGAGACTTGCATTAAAAAAGACTTGAATCAGTATCGGCACAGCCAACAATGCAATGACCAGTGGTTGTTGAATAATCGCCTCCCCCTGGAAAGCAAATAACAGCACCAGTGTCAGCAACAAGGCTGAAATGGACCATGGCTGAATGCGATGCATCACGCTATCAAAATGAGACTGACCTTTGGCCAGCAATGCTTTCCGGATCACTTGTGCAACAATCACCGGAATGACGATATAAAGCACAACCGATGTCAGTAATGTGTCCCACGGAACACTGATGCTCGAAACCCCCAGCAAAAACGCCACAATTGGCGCGAAGGCGAACACCATGATCACATCATTCAGTGCAACCTGTGACAAGGTGAAATACGGGTTGCCGTTGGTTAAACGACTCCAGACGAACACCATCGCAGTACAAGGTGCCGCCGCCAAAAGAATCAGTCCGGCAATGTAACTGTCGAGTTGTTCTGCAGGTAAATATTCAGCAAAGAATACGCGAATAAATAACCATCCCAGGAAGGCCATTGAGAAAGGTTTCACCAGCCAGTTAATGAATAGTGTTACACCAATCCCTTTGACATGAGCTTTCACTTGATGCAACGCTGAAAAATCGATTTTCAGTAACATCGGAATGATCATCACCCAGATCAGCAAACCAACCGGTAAGTTTACTTTTGCAATTTCCAGCGCACCGATCACTTTAAATAGCGATGGTAGCCCTTGCCCCAGCATAATGCCGACGACGATACAGATCCCGACCCAAGCAGTCAGATAACGTTCAAAGAAACTAATTGCAGCAGGCTGAATAGCCTGAGATTGTGGTTGCGCAGACATCTTGATATTTCCTGAATATGAAACCGCACGAAAAAAAATTTACCCTTCCCACTTGAAGTCACAGTAACGTTGTCTGCAACGCCAAGTTGTTTGGGTATTAAGTAAGTCAACTACTCGGTTGTTACCGGTGGTAACACCGAGGAAGCACAACTCGCCTGCTCCCGCAAAGAAAGACATTGATCCGGGTTTCCGGCACAACATTCTTCTGTGAGGTAGCCAATCACATCCAGCATCAACGGGATATTGGCCCGATAACGCTGAAAACGCCCTTCCTGCTCAACCGAAGTCAAACCGGAATGCGTCATCGATTTCAGATGGAAGGACAGCTTATTCGGCGCAATATCCAGAGCCTGCGCGATTTCACTCGCTACCATCCCATCAAGCCCTGCTTTCACCAGTAAACGGTAAATCTCCAGCCGTGTACCGGAGGCTAAGGTTTCGAAAATTGTCACGGCTTGTTCTGTTTTCATAATTCAATAATACAAGAAATGTTGAAATAACAAATCGAATTTTTTACGAAGCAGATAAAAAACTCACATGGGGACGAAGAAACTCCGCTTCGGCGCATCAATGACAACATGGGTGGTAATTCTTTTGATTTGCGGTACTTTTTCCATCAGTTCCTGACTGAATTTGTCATATTCCGCAGCATTGGCTGCTGTCACCACGACCATCAGATCATAGGGGCCAGTGACATAATAAACCTGCTGGATGTCTTCACGATTCGTAATCCAGTTTTTAAATAAACCGAGTGCAATATAGTTATCACGCTCGATCTCTAACCCTGCGATAAAGGTCATCA
>QKFI01000032.1 GCA_003251455.1 Tolumonas sp. | reverse complement strand
CCCGTTCTCCTGCTGCAGATAAATATCCAGTAAGACCAAATCAATCTGTAATGTCGGATCAGCAAGCTTCTCCTGTGCACTTTGAAGATTTGATACGGAACCAGCCCAGCTATAACCCGGGATCTGCTCCAGATAACGCTTATTGAGTTCTGCCACCATTGGGTCATCATCAACAATCAGTACGTTAATCATGAGACGGTTCCTTGCATTGGTACGGTAATGTCACGATGAAACAAACACCGCGCCCCGGATTGTTTTTACATTCTATCGTACTGTGGCCGAGCTTGGTCAGGCTTTGTTTCACCAGATACAACCCCAACCCTCGCCCTTCCCCTTTGGTGGAAAATCCCTGCTCAAAAATATAGGGTAAAACTTCCGGGTCGATGCCATCACCATTATCTTTGACAACACACATCAGATTGCCATCTTCATAGTCCAGCGCGACCGAGATCGCCGCACTTGGGTGCCCGGTCAGCATTTCCATCGAATTTTCCAGCAAATTTCCTAAAACCGTGACCAATTCATGAGTAATAGTTGGCTGGGTTGATTCAGGCAGATAACTTTCTTCTGTGACCGTAAGGTCAATGCCAAGTTCACGCGCCCGATTAATCTTGCCGAGCATGAATCCCGCAATTACCGGGTCTTTGATCTGCCGAACCAGCGTGCCAACTTCACTGTGGTAATGTTCAGCAACACCCATGATGTAATGCTCCAGCTGGTCATAGGCCTTAATATTCACCATGCCAAGGATCACATGTAATTTATTCATAAATTCATGTGCTTGCAGACGTAATGCCTCTGCATAGTTTGAGATACCACTTAATCGCTGTACCAGCTGGCTAACTTCTGTTTTATCCCGGAATGACACGACGGCACCGACGATAGCCCCATTCACTTTCACGGGGACGCTATTGGTTAACAGTGTCATGCCATTAAAGACAAGTTCCTCATCCTGCTGGGAAACGCCGGATTCCAGCACATCCTGTAGATGTAATAATTTTGGCCAATGTTTACTGCTTTCTTTCGATAAAAGCGTTTCAACCGAACCATTCTGTCGTAGTAGTCGTTTTGCTTCTTCGTTGATCAGCGTGATGTTGGCGTGCTTGTCCACGGCAATCACGCCTTCGCGAATCGATTGCAGAATGGCGCTCCGTTCTTCCAATAAATTGGCAATTTCAAAAGGTTCTAAACCAAACATGATCGCTTTAATTTTGCGCGCCAGATAAAAGGCACCGATGGCGCCAAGACTGCCGCCACACAATAATGCAAGATAGGTAAACCAACGGTTCGCAGCGATCACCGCTTGTATTTTGACGGTTGAAATCCCGACCGCGATGGCTCCGATTTGCTGATGATTCAGATAAATAGGCGAAAAGACCCTTAATGAGTCTCCCAGTGAACCTTTTGCTTCTGATAGAGTTTCCACCCCGTGTAATGCGCGGACTTCATCGCCACCAATAAAATGTTTGCCAATTTTGGTCGGATCAGGATGCGTATGGCGGATCCCCTGCATATCCATCACCACAATAAATAGCAGATCATTTTTCTTTCTGACTGCTTCGATAAATGTCTGCAGTTGAGATTGTTTCTCTTGGCTGACTAATGCCTCACTGACAAAAGGTGTTTCAGCCAACGTATGTGCAACCGCAATGACTTTTTCTTCCAGCCCATTTTGACTGAGTTTGGTGGTTTGGGTGACGTAAACAGCGTGGGACGCAAGAAGAACGACCGCAATGACAATGCAGACCAGCAGCGTGATGGTGGTACGAAGTTTGAGTGGTGACGTCTTTTTAAACACCAGAGTAGTACCTTCTGACAGAGAGATCCCGCACGTTTCGTCTAAACAGACAGGGACCAGCATTTAGACGGAACGTGCGCTTTTACATCCCTTTTAACACATATATCTTTGAATCAGACAGTCAGATTTTCGAGTTTATTATTGCGAATTTTGGCAACACCACTCTGATAGGCAACGTCGGCAACCGCTGCACTCACTTTCTTAACCACTTGAGGATTAAAAATATCCGGAATGATGTAATTCTCGTTCAGCTCTTCTTCTGACACCGTATTTGCAATTGCTTTTGCGACCGCCAGTTTCATTTCTTCCGTGATTTGACGAGCGCCAGAATCTAAAGCGCCACGGAAAATGCCAGGGAAGCACAGCACATTGTTGAGCTGATTCGGATAATCGGAACGACCCGTTGCCATGACGCGAACATAAGGAGCTGCCACTTCCGGTGAGATTTCTGGTGCCGGATTCGCCATCGCAAACACGATCGGATCTTTTGCCATTTTCTGAAGGTCTTCGACTTTCAGTACTCCAGGACCAGACAACCCGATGAAAACATCTGCACCTGGAATCACATCAGATAACAGCCCCTGCTGATTGTTTGGGTTTGTGATCTGGGCATATTCATTCCAGGCATTGTTTGCATAGGGCTCACCACGGAAGATTGCGCCATTGCGATCCACACCAATCAGGTTTTTCACACCAGCACTGAGCAGCATCTTAGAGACTGCGATACCTGCCGCACCAATCCCAACCAGGATGACTTTGACATCAGCAATATCTTTTTTCACCACTTTCAGCGCATTCAGGAAACCCGCTAATACAGTGACTGCAGTCCCATGTTGATCATCATGGAATACTGGAATATCCAGTTCCTGCTTCAGACGTTCTTCAATCTCAAAACAGCGCGGTGCAGAGATATCTTCAAGGTTGATGCCACCAAATGATGGCGCCAATGCTTTCACAATCGAAATAATTTCTTCTGTGTCTTTGGTATCCAGACAAATAGGAAACGCATCCACACCCGCAAACTGTTTGAATAGCGCCGCTTTCCCTTCCATAACCGGCATTGCTGCTTCAGGACCAATATCCCCTAAACCAAGCACTGCAGTGCCGTCAGAAACCACTGCAACTGTATTTTTCTTGATGGTCAGATCATAAGCGCGTTCAGGATTATGTGCGATCTCCATACAAACCTGAGCAACACCCGGCGTATAAACCTTTGCCAGA
>QKFI01000196.1 GCA_003251455.1 Tolumonas sp. | reverse complement strand
TCTTCGATAATAAGTTGGCTCCAGAGTGCATTCATGCTGCTCGCAGTGAACCTACTTATCATGCCAGGCACCTAACATACTGTTTAATTTGCTATCCAGCTCTTGCCATTCCTGATCCGGTTCGGAGCCTTGTAAGATCCCGGCGCCGGTGTATAGAGACAGCGCATGATGCGTACATAAACCACTTCGGATCGCGACAGTAAACTCGGACACATCTTCACTGATAAACCCGCAAGCACCGGCATACCAGCCACGTTGATGCTGTTCCAGTGAACGGATCAGCGCTAAAGCTTTCCGACGAGGCGAACCGCCCACCGCTGGGGTTGGATGCAGTTTTTGCAGTAACTGCCAGTCACTGACATCTGGTAATAAGGTTGCTTCAATTTCCCGTTTGATGTGCTGAATATGTCTCAATGGCAAAATCTGCAGGTCAGACACCATGGCTTTATCAGCTAAACCATCTAGTCGAGTGAGAATATCGGTATGCACATAGCGGTTTTCCAGACGGTTTTTCGTATCCTGTAACAGCAATGAAGCGAGTTCCTGATCTTGGGTATCATTGCCGGTACGGGTGGTTGAGCCGGCTAAAGCTTCACTCAATAATTTGCGATCGTGTCTGCGATAGAGTCGCTCA
Organism: Tolumonas sp.; assembly: GCA_003251455.1. GTDB lineage: Bacteria > Pseudomonadota > Gammaproteobacteria > Enterobacterales > Aeromonadaceae > Tolumonas. Next base: position 2,385 of record QKFI01000196.1, on the reverse strand, counting down.
GGAGAGCTGGCGATAAAACATTCATCTTCAGAGAACTGATATGCTGTGTGATAACAAGCTGGCATCGCAATTTGCCAGTGTGCCAGAATATCCCACGGATCTAATGGCGCTGCGGCCTGAAATGTTGTCCGGCGAGATAAAACGACTTTCGGAACAACCCGCAGTGATTCTGGTGTGACAACCTGTTGAATCCATTGATGCCATTCTTCTTGTGAAGGCAATTGCGTTTTGAATTCTATCGCAGTCAAAGCTGAAAACGTTTGTTCAGGTTGAACAAGGTTCAGGGCATCCTGTGCAGATTTGATTTCATCCTGTGTATTTTTCCCATCAAACCATAGATTACAAACCAGTTCAGTCTTATTTCCCTGTCGGATCAGCTCAATGCGAGGTAACACAAATCGGCATTGGCCAAATGCTTGCCACTCTGCGTTGACTTCAGACTGATAATCGAAGGCGAGGCCACCATAATAACGTGGATAGCTGCCTGCGGTCGGTAATGTATGACCTGTCAGAGAGGCCAATTCATCTGGCTGGGTAATTTCACGGATACAACCGATCACTGCAAATTCCCGATCCCGTTCACGGGAATGCCAGTAAATTTTCGGAAACAACGATTGAGCTTTCAGCCAGCCAATCAGAGAAGTGACATCAACCGGCGTTCTTAATCGGACAAACCCCGGTGTGACAGAGTCTTTTAGAATGGCGAGTTGTTCCAGTAAACGTGTTTGAGCCTGCATGGGAGTGTCATTTCACCGAATACCGAGCGAATGCGGTTGAGGGGAGAATCTGCCCAAAGGCGCCGGCATCCGGTATAGTAATACGCCTTTCGCAGGAATTTTTTCTTCCCTGAAATCGCGTCAGTATAGGGCTAGCTGCTTTTGGGGTAAACCCACCTGCTAAAGATGTATTTTTTCAATGTTTTTTGATAGGGATTTAAGTTCACTCATGAACAAGCCACGTTGGAAAGTTTGGTTACAGGCAGCGCGTCTCCGGACCCTTCCTTTAGCCACAGCAGCTGTATTTCTGGGAAGTGGCTTAGCTGCTGGCGCAGATCAGTTTCGTCTGAATGTATTTATTTTTTGTTTGCTGACTGCTATTGGGTTGCAGATCCTCTCGAATCTCGCAAACGATTATGGGGATGCGGTTTCTGGCGCAGATAACGAGGATCGCGTTGGTCCACAACGAACCGTTGTCAGCGGACTCATTACCAAACGTCAGATGACCAAGGCGATGTCTCTGGTTGCTTTAGTGACCGTGTTCACAGGCCTGATGTTATTGTGGACTGCCTTTGCCGGTGATTGGCTGACTATTTTGACCTTTATTGGTTTTGGATTGTTGGCGCTGATTGCTGCAGTGACTTATACCGTCGGACGACGCCCATACGGCTATCGGGGGCTCGGCGATCTCTCCGTGTTTCTCTTCTTTGGTTTACTCGGTGTGCTGGGGACTTATTATCTGTTTACCCAGACCTTTGACGTGCTATTAGTGCTACCCGCGGCAAGTTGCGGTTTTCTGGCAACGGCTGTTCTCAATATTAATAATATCCGGGATATGCAAACCGATATCGCATCCGGAAAATTCACGTTTGCGGTACGAATCGGCCGGGTTTGGGCGCGTCGTTATCATTGGACATTGATTGTGGGGGCGTTTGTACTTACGTCTATTTTTATCAGTCTGTATGCACAAACAGCATGGCCATGGCTCTATCTACCGGCCATCATTCCGTTATTCCGCGCTGCGTACGTCGTTTCAACCAGTGAAGATCCTGTCTTGCTGGATAAACAACTGAAGTTTACGGCGTTAGGCAGTTTGATCTTCAATTTATTATTGGCGATCGGATTTTCGCTCAATTAATCTGGTGATTATTCCTTGCGCAGTTTTACAGGATCAGGAGTCGTAAATGGATTTACATGTCTGGCTAACTTATCTGGCAACCACATTTGTTTTTAGCCTCTATCCTGGGTCAGGCATGGTCAGTTCGGTTTCCAATGCCATCCGTTATGGCGTTAAAGGATCTTTACCTGCAATCGCTGGGTTACAGCTGGGTTTATCCGTGCACTTGGTGCTGGTTGGGGTTGGTTTAGGATCACTGGTGGCCGAATCTGCGTTTGCATTCAATATTCTGAAATGGTTTGGTGTGGCTTACCTGGTCTGGTTGGGTTGGACGAAATGGCGTGAAATTCCAACGGTAATGCGCGAAGAACCCGGTGTGCAACAAGGTAAACGCCCGGCATTATTTTGGCCTGCCGTATTTGTGAACCTGACGAACCCGAAAAGTATCGTATTTCTGGTCGCGTTGTTTCCGCAATTCCTGCATCCGGAAATGGATTACCCAATGTGGTCACAGGCGCTGATCCTCTCTGTAACCTGTGTGCTGGTGGATGC
>QKFI01000046.1 GCA_003251455.1 Tolumonas sp. | reverse complement strand
TCGGTCTCTTGCGTGATTTTATCCATCAACCCGGAAAAAAATTTTAAGTGGTCCTGATCAAGCTCACCATGAGAAGTCAGATAACTCATGGTATTGTCTTGCAAACCCAACTGGGTTCGTAACTGTTCCGCAACCATCAAAGCCATCGACACACTAGTTCCTTCCAACACCTGCACCATGCCAAAAATACTCAGCGGATTTCCGCGATTGATCTGGTCATAAAGAAAAGCCACCATCAGTTCTATAGCTCGACCTGGATGTCCATGACGCACAGCCTCCGCATTACCGCCACAGGCAGCGATATCATTTAAAATCCATTCTTGATGGCCGTATTCTTCATCGATGTATTCTTTAATAGCACCACGAACCCACTCCTGCTCATCCGACAAACGGCTACCAGTGGCCATCAATAAAGGCACTGTATGTCGCACGTGATAGTAAGCCTGAGCCAGAAAGGCCTTGTAAGTCTCAAGTGAAAAATCACCATTTTGACATTGTCCAACGATTGGTGCGGACAATAGGTATGCACGCTCTTTTGAGGTACTGTCCTGTAACTGCTGGTAAAAACTCATTGAGAACCTCCGGTAGTGAGCTGCAGAATTTTATGATGGTACTGTTGAAAAATAGCGTGACGACGTAAACGACCATTCATGGTCGATAATCCGCTGGCAGGAGATAGATCAGCCAGTATGATCTGATGGACTTGCGCGTAATCCGGCAAGCGTACATTTAATTGTCGAATTTGTTCGGAAAGCAAATGTGCACAGGAGGGATTAACCTGTATCACCGCGACATTGCTTGGCAAGTCGTCGCCAAAAACTACGAGCTTGCTAATGGCAGAAAATAACTGAGCTTCGGCTTCCACCCATTCCGGCGAAAAATTACGACCGAATGCAGTGATCTGGACATTTTTTTTGCGCCCCGTGATCCACAGAAAACCCTCTGCATCGCAATAGCCTAAATCACCGGTGGCAATGATAGATTTGTCAGATGATAATGACGTGCCCGAGATAACCGAGCATCGCGGCTTCCTGCACAAGGATCTCACCATCTTCAGCTATGGTGATCTGACAATGTGGCAAAATCTGACCCACACTACCTACCCGGTCCTGAACAGGTGTATTCAGTGCAACCACCGAACCACATTCAGAAAGGCCATATCCCTCATACACGGGTAGCCCAAGTTGGCGAGCCAGCACGATCAGATCCGCAGCAACTTTGCCACCACCGACGGCAAGAAACCGCAATGAAGCCGCAATATCCGGGTGTTGCTGCACCAACATAAGCACCACACGCAATAGCTCAGGGACCAGCACCAATGTATGTGGCTGCCAACGCAACAACGTCTGAACTAATGCAATCGGATCGAACTGACTGGATCCGGTGAAACCAACACGATCAAGAGGTAGCACAATACTACGTAGCCCTAGTAACAGCGGCACATAGAGTCCGGTAATATTTTCCAGCAAGGTTGAAAATGGTAGAAGCGTCAGATGTGTCGTCAATCCGAGCGGTTGCATGTGTGCAGCCAGACTCTGAGAGACTCGCATCAAATGTTCATCGCTCAGGAGCACACCTTTCGGATGGCCTGTTGTACCAGATGTATAAGTAATTTTTGCGGTACCCGCAGGAAGTTCGGTCGGAGATGTCACCGGACGCTGCCACAAGGTATATTTGGATTTAGGTAACGGATACCCCGTCCAACCTTCACGCCCCGGACCAATCAGGCTATCAACGCCGCTGGATTCCAGTACCCATGACTGCTGTTCGGCGGTAAAAAACAAAGGTACGGGAATGATCACGACGCCAGCAGCCAAACCCGCTAAATCGCAACAAGCCCAGTCCAGGCCATTATCCAGTTGCAATGCTAACCGCTTTACACCGGTATCCTGAAACGTCGACGCCAGTGCTTTTACCCGAGTCACGAGCTCTCGGTATGTCCATTGTTCAAGTTCATTGCACAACGCAATCCGTTCAGGTTCACGCTCCGCCCATTGCTCTATCATTGTCCAAATCATACTCATGCAACTGTCCTCGCATCCATCATCGGTAAGCCATGCGTGAATACTGGAAAAATCAGTGGAGCAGGATCGAGCAATCGCAGTAACAGACTGTTCTGCCGTAAAAGCTGATAACCCACTTGCAATTCAACAGCCATGACCATTGGGTGGCTTTCGTAATATGCCCCCCAATTTACTGCATCTATTCCAACTCGTTCCGGTAATGCTTCAGTTAGAATGTGTGGTTCCATATGCAAACGAGTGAAAATATTGCGGATCTTATTGGTTCCGGTTAATACCGCGTATTGGAATTGCTGCTGATGCAAATGGTCACACAAGGCAGCGAAGAAAATACGAGCCATTCCCGATTCACTACAGGCAAAATTACCGATTTCAATCAGTCCGGTGCGACTGGCTGTCACGCCATATTCTGACAACATGGCTTGTTCAATGGAGGCATCCAGATAATGTTCGAGATATAAACGATGGATCCCGGCAGGATTTAATCCACATGCACCACACAGTTGATTGTGCTGGTCATAGAATCCAACAAGGAATGGTAGAAAATGTGGAACATTCGCATTGAACTCCCGCACAAACAATGCGCGAATATAGCCTTGCAACACCTGAATCTCTTCAGACGTAACGGCTATCGATAAACGATACTTTGAGCTGTTTTTTTTCATCATGCAGTCCTGAAGATGCAAAGAAAGCATGAACAGCATAAGTATCGATTCTTAATAAAAACTTAGATTTTCAATAAATCCATGTATTTTGAATGCATTATTTATATCTATCTGAAATATAATAATATTTTGTCAGAATATTTTTATATTTAGGTTTACCAACTAGTTTGCAGCAATAATTTCCACTTTCGTAAAACACCACCAAATGTAACGCCCTTACGTTTATCAAGCCACGCCAACGGAGCCAAAACAAATACGCCCGTTAATAAATCAAAGCCCATCAGATACAGCATGCAAAATCCTACTGGAAATAGCAGCGCACCAATCAAAGGAGAACCCGTTTGAACCGTCATGGTAATCGCGAATACTGCAGCTAAAGCAAGGATTGCCCCTGCCATATATGCTCGGATCACCGTATCCCGTGTGGACATGAATATTTTCGATTCGCCGGCATCAACCATCTTGGTGACAAATTCGCTCGGAATTAAATAAGCCATATATTCACCTCTTCCATTTGATGAAAAACATATGAATCTGAATTTACATGCAAAAAAAAGGTGCCTTGCCTTGAGTAAACTCTCAGCAAAGACACCATTGTCTGCAAAACGTATTATTAACGAAACCATCACAGGCTCGGTTATTGTTAAGCAACCACTATGCCAAGCTGTCTATCCCACTCTCAAAGCGCTTCCTTATAGCATTTTGCTATATTTCATATGTATGTTTATATTCAGCAAGTTGAGACTGAAACAACTAATTTAATGCAAATGCACCTTTACAACGCCCTGTCTTAAAGCGGAGATGATTTCTGTTAAGCCCATTGGTTTCATCAAAAGAAAGTGATAGATATAGACGCCTTTTTATTTAACAGCGGGTTTTTCATGTCATTGGATATGTGGTTGGCATTCTTTGCTGCGTGTTGGGTCATTAGTCTGTCACCAGGTGCGGGAGCAATCGCATCGATGTCGAGTGGGCTTCAGTATGGATTTATGAAAGGTTATTGGAATGTCATTGGCCTGCAAATCGCACTTGCCGTTCAAATTCTGATTGTCGCAGCTGGTGTCGGCGCCATTCTGACCGCATCCGAACTCGCTTTTAATTTGATCAAATGGTTCGGGGTGATTTATCTGATTTATCTTGCCTATAAACAATGGTGTCAAAAACCATCTGAAATTAAGACAGAACAATCAGCACATCATCATGGAAAACCTTTAACCATGATTTTTAAAGGCTTTCTGGTTAATATCAGCAACCCGAAAGCAATTGTATTCATGCTGGCAGTGCTGCCTCAGTTTATCACGCTCGATGCGCCGCTCGTTCCACAATATGGGATCATGATGTTCAC
>QKFI01000260.1 GCA_003251455.1 Tolumonas sp. | reverse complement strand
AATGACTGTCTTTTTACAGACACTGCTTCATTGATAATTTTCGAATTTCTTTTCGATTAATCAATTCTGCAAGTGCCCACACAGATTGCTTGATATTTTGTTAAAGAGCGCGACCGAGTAGGTCGTGGGACGCGCATTCTACGCTTTCCCGTTTTGTTGTCAACGATTATTTTAAATAACCGCAACAACTTGAAATCTTACCAACTCACCGAAACCTCCAAACTGCTTCGCAATCCAGAACCGGTGCGGCTTGCGCCGTGTCAGTGAGGGCGCATTATAGGGACCAAATCCCAACTGGCAAGCGATTATTGTGATTTTTTTCACATTATTTTTTAACTACACGCTATACCTATTTACGCACAGGGTTATCCACAGATTTTTGTATTTTCAGCTATTTTTAGTTATATATTGTTTTGTTACGCAGCGCTAAATCGTTTCTTTAGCTTAATAAAATGTTAACTGGCGCTCGTTAAACAAGTATCTGCATGGCAGCTATTTCCAATAGCATCTAACATGGGGTCGATGATCTTATTTTTATAACAACAATTTTAGTGAGTGCACTTCGATGAATATTCCAGCTCGTTATATGTATTGTATCGTGGTAACAGCTGTCCTCGCTGTTATCGGTTATCTGGTTTTCGGCAGCGCATTAAGTGTTGGGGTTGTGATTGGTGGTTTAGTTTCCCCTCTGTTTACGACAGGTGCTTCCGGTTCAACATCTTCTACCTCAGCGGCAAAGACAACACAGCCGCATTCAGCAAAACCCGTATCTGTTTCTTCAACTGAGAGTGATGAGGAAAGTGATGAAAATGCGTCTTCATTTTCTCGTCGTGATTTTACCGGAGAAGCCAAAACGATTTATGTAGGGAATTTACCCTATCGGGCAAATGAAGCTGCGATTCGTAAACTCTTTTCTGAATATGGTCAGGTGCTTTCTGTTCGATTAGTAAAGGATCGTGATACTGGTAAACGAAAAGGGTATGGTTTTGTCGAGATGCCCGCGGATGTCACCGATGCGGCCATCGCAGCATTGAATGAATCAGAGTATTTACAACGAACGTTGAAAGTACGCGAAGCAAATGAGAAAAAAGAAAATATGAAACCTGAAGACGCCAGCGCGATTTCAGCAGAACTCTAATGCTTCTAAACAATCGAAGCCATATTCCTTAAGGATGTGGCTTTTTTTATGTGCATCCTCATCCATGATGGCACAAAACGCCTTTCCTTTTTCTTCGTTGGGTTGATTCACTGCGTCTTTTAATAAGCATGCGACCCTTTTCGCAATCGCAGCACCTGAGTCAACTAACGTGATATCTGGTAATTGCTGATGAATCTCTTCTTTTAATAAAGGAAAATGCGTACAGCCTAAAACCAATGTATCTGGTTGGATATCTGCCGTAATCACCGGCTCCAATGCACGATAGATTTCATTCATATCAACCGTATAGCCAGCCATCTTTCGCTCAGCCTGCACCACCAGATTAGTAACACCCACACGAAGTACATCGCATTGTGCAGCAAACTCCTCAATTAAATGATCGGTATAAGGTCTTTGCACCGTTGCGGGTGTTGCCAGTAATGCAATGTGGTTATTTTTAGAAACTTTCGCAGCAGGTTTAATTGCAGGAACAACACCAACCACAGGAATTGTTAACTGCTCACGTAGACACGGTAATGCGACCGTACTTGCTGTATTGCAGGCGATTACAACTAAATCAATTTCACGTGAGGTAACGAGTGAACCAATCAAGGTTGAACAACGCTGTACGATGACATGTTCAGGTTGTTCGCCATACGGGAAATAGGCATTGTCAAAGATATAGTCATATCGATGATCCGGCAGCTGACGTTTGACCTCCTGATAAACAGAAAGACCACCCATGCCAGAATCAAAGATAAGAATGTTCAAGATATGACAACCCAAAACGTGCTACAACGCCGGCATCATACTCTCTTCAAATCACATCGTCACGAACCGCAACTAACTATTAAAACTCATCGAAAATGGTTTGGTTTTAAGTTTTTTAAGTTGTTCTTCGAGTTGCTGGCGTTGCTTCAACCAATATTCTGATTGATTAAACCATGGGAAAGCTTGTTGAAAGGCGGTGTCGTGCCAACGTTGATGTAACCAGACCATGTAATTAATGAGTCTTATCGTTCGCAGCGGCTCAATAAAAGTATATTGCTGCTCATCAAGTTCCATCGACTCTTCATATCCGTCGAGAATGGTATAGAGCTGTTGCCGCTGTTCCGTCTCATCTCCGGACAGCAACATCCAGATATCCTGAATTTGAGGACCTAAAAAGCAGTCGTCCAGATCCACAAACAATGGTTTATCACGCCAAAGGATATTTCCAGCATGACAGTCGCCATGTAAAGCAATGGATTGGGTATGAAACAACGGATCGAAGTTCAGTTCATATTGCAGTGCTGCCAGTAAGTCAGCCCAATGATGCTGATCCTCACTCGCCCAAGGATGCTGGGCATTTAAATATGCGATAGGTTGCTGAACTTTATTTTCAAAACTGAAAACCGGTCGGTGTTGTAAAGGAAAGGATGCGGAAGCGGCATGCCATCGACCTAACTGCAAACCGACTTCATACAGTTGATTGTTGTTATCGAGTTCAATGCTTCGTCCCGGTTGATATGGCCACAAGGCATAACGATATCCTTGGATATTCAATAAAGAGTGATCACCAAACTTTAAGGGCGTAATGACAGGGATATCATTCTCTGCCAGATAAAAGGCAAGTGCATGTTCATCTCGGATTTGTTCATCAGTCCAACGCGATGGGCGATAAAATTTAATCACATATCGCTGACGGTCTTCTGATTGAAACAGATAAACCCGGTTTTCATAACTGTTCAGTGGTTGTAAACCAGATTCCGGATATAAGCCTATCTGCGTAATCGCATCATGGATCAGATCTGGTGTTAATGACTGGAAATGAAATGCACTTTCGCTCAATTTTACGCGCTCATTTATTTGATGATGCCCCGGGCTCGCAGGATCGCTTCTTTAAAGTCAGG
>QKFI01000341.1 GCA_003251455.1 Tolumonas sp. | reverse complement strand
CAATGCATTAATCACGACGCTGGCTACGATGCAAATGGCGCGTGGTGTGGGTTATATCATCTCTGACGGTAAAGCGGTTGGTATCGTTGAAGAAAGCTTCTTTGATATCGGTAACTCTCTTTTCTTAGGCATTCCAACCCCAGTTTGGATCACTGCAGTTTGCTTCGTTCTCTTTGGTTTACTGCTGAATAAAACGACTTTTGGACGCAATGCGCTTTCTATCGGTGGAAATGAAGAAGCCGCTCGTTTGGCTGGTGTAAATGTTGTTCGTACCAAAATCATCATCTTTACCATGACCGGTGTGATCGCTGCGCTGGCAGGCATCATTCTGGCGTCACGTATGACCTCCGGTCAGCCAATGACCTCGATTGGTTTCGAGCTGATTGTTATCGCTTCCTGCGTATTGGGTGGTGTCTCCATGAAAGGTGGTATCGGAAAAATCTCTTATGTGATTGCCGGTGTGCTGATTCTGGGTCTGATGGAAAATGCCATGAACCTGTTGAACATCTCTCCATTCGCACAATATGTGGTTCGTGGTCTGATCCTGCTCGCTGCAGTACTGTTCGACCGTTACAAACAAGTTCGTAAAGCCCGTGTTTAGTGTTCACCCCAGAACACACTTTGTTAGCCAGCGGAAACGCTGGCTTTTTTTCCGAACAAAAGCATCACTGGGGCATTCATGAACAAATTTTCTACTGTGTCACATGATATGCAGTTGGTGTTATCCGGATACCGCTTACGTTAAAACAAAGCAAAATGACCAAATTTGTGATCGGATTCAATGGATTGAATGACAAATGAGCCTGAAACCTCACAAACGAAAGGTAGCTGAATAGAATGCAGAATGACGACATTTTCACTAAGACACTGTTTTCTGTGTTATCAAACATGAAAAAAGAGCTGCCGAAACAACTGAATCCTTTATTGCCGGGATACGCCTTTGACGTATTTCTCGTATCTGGCATGACGCCGATCGAGAAGGGCGATGTGCTGGATTTTATGATTGACCGCCCAACAGGGATGAAGGGCTTCATCATCAATCTGACCGTGAAAGGGAAAGGCAAAATTTTATCCGGTGCGGATGAGTTTATTGTCGAGCCTGGGGATTTGCTGCTCTTTCCACCTGAAGCCGTGCATTATTATGGCCGTGCCGACGATGCAGATTCCTGGTATCACCGCTGGGTGTATTTCCGTCCGCGGGCTTACTGGGCTGACTGGTTAAAATGGCCGGATGAAGTTCAGAAAATTGGACGCATCCGACTGGCCAATCCGCAACAGGTCGACGAGTTTGATGGGTTGTTTCTCGAGATCGAAGAGAAGCACAAAGAAGTTCGTCCGATGTCAGAACAACTGGCCATGAACCTGTTAGAGCGTCTGTTGATCCGTTGTTACGAGATCACTTCGCTGGCTGATAATGTCCCGATGGATCCTCGGGTGCTGGAAGCCTGCCAGATCTTAAGCTCGTCTTTATCAATTGAGATCAGTATCGAACAGTTAGCTGAGCAGGTGTTTTTATCGCCATCACGGCTGGCGCATCTATTCCGCGAACAGGTAGGCGTCAGTATTGTTCGCTGGCGGGAAGATCAGCGGATTATCCGGGCAAAACTCTTGCTGCAAACCACACCGATGCCAGTGGCCGTGATTGGTCAGCAGGTCGGTTATGACGATCAGCTCTATTTCTCCCGCGTGTTCAAAAAACGGGTTGGTGTTAGTCCGAGCGAATACCGAAAATCAGCCAGCCCACTTTAATGGGCTGGCTCAATACCATTAGCCATCCACTGGGTTTTCTGGGGTAGGCAGAATCAACTGATAGAAAGCCAGATCCAACCATTCACCGAATTTGAAACCGGCATGCTTGATGGTACCCGCATGTGTAAATCCGAGTTTTTCATGCAGTTGAATACTTGCCTGATTGCGTGCATCAATACTACCAATCAAGGTGTGATAGTTATTTTCAGAGGCAAGTTCAATCAAACGTTTCATCAACTTCATTGCCAGACCCTGACCGCGATAGGGGGCAGCAATATATACTGAATGCTCTAAGGTATATTTATTTGCCGGGTAGTTACGAAACGGACCATAACTGGCAAAGCCCATCAGATCTCCCTCCGGAGATTCAATACCAATCACTGGGTAATGACCTGCGGCTTTTGCCTGAAACCAGGTTTCCATATTCTCCATCGTTCGAGCCTTATAATCATATAAGGCAGTAGAGTTCAGGATCGCGTCATTGAAGACCGCTAGAATTTGCGCGGCATGGCGCTCATAAGAACACTCAATAAAATGCATAATCAGGTTGGTTCTCAATTGATTTCACGCGATGATAGCATGATTCAATGATCAGATAGGGTTTCATCTCGGAAATGTCTCCACAACGCGGTTGGTTATTCCGTAAAGGGTGGATTGATACCATCCCACTCGTCGTCGCCTGCATTCCGTTCGGCATATTATATGGTGCGATGGCTGCCGGAAACGGCTTATCACTCTCTGCAACATTAGGTATGTCATTGCTGGTGTATGCGGGTGCATCTCAGTTTATTGCGGTTTCATTACTCTCATCCGCGACAGCAATTCCTGTGATTTGTCTGACCGTCTTTATCGTGAATTTACGACACATGCTGTATGCCGCAACACTGATGCCACATGTACGAGAAATTCCATTGTGGAAGCGTACGATCATGGCTTTCTGGCTGACGGATGAAACCTTCGCTGTGGTGAGCCAGCGTCTTTATGACAAGACCCAAACTAAAGCTGAACTGCTGTGGTATTACCTGGGCTCTGCTGTTTTCATGTATTCCAACTGGGTATTTTGCTCATTTCTTGGTGTAAGTCTGGGGCAGGTTCTACCGGATATGACGACATGGGGGCTCGACATTGCGATGGTTGTTGCCTTTGTCAGTATCGTGGTTCCAGCCTTGAAGAAAGCTCCGCAATGGGCATGTGCAGCTGTAGCGGTCGTAACCAGCTTGTTATTACGGGATTTACCCCATCAAAGTGGGTTTATGATTGCTTCAATTTTAGCGGTGATGAC
>QKFI01000403.1 GCA_003251455.1 Tolumonas sp. | reverse complement strand
ATCAAAGAACAAGAAGTATACATGGGTGAAATCCCGCTGATGACTGATAACGGTACCTTTGTTATTAATGGTACAGAGCGTGTTATCGTCTCCCAGCTGCACCGTAGCCCGGGCGTGTTCTTTGATCATGATAAGGGTAAAACCCACTCTTCTGGTAAGGTTCTGTATAACGCACGCGTTATCCCTTACCGTGGTTCTTGGTTGGATTTTGAATTCGATGCCAAGGACAACCTCTTTGTGCGTATTGACCGTCGCCGTAAATTACCTGCGACGATTATTCTGCGCGCATTAGAGTTTACGACAGAAGAAATTTTGGCGCTCTTCTTTGAGACCATCAACTTCGAAATTAAAGATGGCAAAGTCATGATGACTTTAGTACCAGAACGTTTGCGTGGTGAAACCGCAACGTTTGACGTTGTTGCCAATAACGAAGTTGTAGTCGAGAAAGGGCGTCGTATTACTGCGCGTCATATTCGTCAATTAGAAAAAGCAGGTGTGACTCAAATTGAAGTCCCTGTAGAATATGTCGTTGGTAAGATTGCTGCTTGTGATTATGTAAACGCTCAAACTGGCGAAGTAATCGTGAATGCGACTACTGCGCTGAGTTTAGAAGCAGTTGCGAATATGTCTCAGGCAGGTTTTAAACAGTTCAACGTACTGTTTACCAATGAGCTGGATCACGGCCCATACATTTCTGAAACCATGCGTATCGATCCATCAACTAATCGTTTAGAAGCATTGGTTGAAATTTATCGCATGATGCGTCCTGGTGAGCCACCAACAAAAGATGCTGCTGAACAGTTATTTGAAAATCTGTTCTTCTCTGCAGATCGTTATGATTTGTCAACTGTTGGTCGCATGAAGTTCAACAGTCGTTTAGGTCGTGATGAACATATTGGTACTGGCGTTTTATCAAAAGACGACATCGTTGATGTGATGCGTCAATTGATCGCGATCCGTAACGGTAAAGACGATGTTGATGATATCGATCACTTAGGTAACCGTCGTATCCGTTCTGTGGGAGAAATGGCTGAAAACCAATTCCGTGTTGGTTTAGTGCGTGTTGAGCGTGCCGTCAAAGAACGTCTGTCACTCGGTGATTTAGATGCGGTTCAACCCCAAGATTTGATCAACGCGAAACCAATCTCAGCAGCTGTAAAAGAATTCTTTGGTTCTAGCCAGCTGTCTCAGTTCATGGATCAAAACAACCCTCTTTCTGAAATTACGCACAAACGTCGTATTTCTGCATTAGGCCCAGGTGGTTTAACTCGTGAACGTGCTGGTTTCGAAGTACGTGACGTTCATCCAACTCACTATGGTCGTCTGTGCCCAATCGAAACACCTGAAGGTCCAAACATCGGTTTGATTAACTCTTTGGCGGTCTATTCTCGTACAAACGAGTATGGCTTCCTAGAAACACCATATCGTAAAGTAATTGATGGTGTAATCACTGATGAAGTCGACTATTTGTCAGCGATTGAAGAAGGTAACTTTGTCATCGCACAGGCAAATGCAAATGTTGATGAAAACGGTAAGTTAAAAGACGAATTAGTTCCTTGCCGTCACAAAGGTGAATCAACATTCATGAATGCGGATCAAATCCAATATATGGATGTGAGCCCGCAGCAGGTTGTTTCTGTTGCTGCATCATTGATTCCGTTCCTTGAACACGATGACGCGAACCGTGCACTGATGGGTTCGAACATGCAACGTCAGGCTGTTCCGACATTACGTGCTGATAAGCCGTTAGTTGGTACAGGGATGGAACGTGCGGTTGCCGTTGACTCTGGTGTGACTGTTGTTGCTAAACGTGGCGGTTCAATCGATTACGTTGACGCATCTCGCATCGTTGTCAAAGTAAACGATGATGAGTTGTTGCCTGGTGAAGCTGGTATCGATATCTATAACCTGACGAAATACACGCGTTCTAACCAGAACACTTGTATCAACCAACGTCCATGCGTGATGGTTGGTGAGCCTGTCATGTTAGGTGACGTACTTGCTGATGGTCCATCAACAGACTTGGGTGAGCTGGCATTAGGTCAGAACATGCGCGTCGCGTTCATGCCATGGAACGGTTACAACTTCGAAGACTCGATTCTGGTTTCTGAACGAGTTGTACAGGAAGATCGCCTGACAACTATTCATATCCAGGAACTGTCTTGTGTCGCTCGTGACACCAAATTAGGCCCTGAAGAAATCACTGCCGATATTCCAAACGTTGGTGAAGCTGCGCTGTCGAAACTTGATGAATCAGGTATCGTCTATGTCGGCGCAGAAGTTAAAGGTGGCGATATTCTGGTTGGTAAAGTGACGCCAAAAGGCGAAACCCAGCTGACACCAGAAGAAAAACTATTGCGTGCTATCTTCGGCGAAAAAGCATCAGACGTTAAAGACTCTTCTCTGCGTGTACCAAACGGTGTTTACGGAACCGTTATCGATGTTCAAGTATTCACCCGTGATGGTGTTGAAAAAGACAAACGCGCGAAAGAAGTTGAAGATATGCAACTTCGCGAAGCGAAGAAAGATC
Source organism: Tolumonas sp. (assembly GCA_003251455.1). GTDB lineage: Bacteria > Pseudomonadota > Gammaproteobacteria > Enterobacterales > Aeromonadaceae > Tolumonas. The sequence continues at coordinate 503 of QKFI01000403.1, read as the reverse complement.
TGACAGAAGAGTTCAAAATTCTTGAAGATGGTATCTACAACCGAGCACGTTCACTTTTGATCGCTTCTGGCTTTAGTGAAGACAGATTATCTAAATCAGATCGTAAGAAATGGTTAGAACAGTCACTTGAAGATGAAGCAAAACAAATCGAACTTGAACAAATTGCTGAACAGCACGTTGCTCTGAAAGAAGAATTTGACCGCAAATTTGAAGCGAAACGCCAGAAAATTATCCAAGGTGATGATCTGGCGCCAGGCGTCTTAAAAATTGTGAAGGTCTATCTGGCGGTTAAACGTCGTATCCAGCCTGGTGACAAAATGGCGGGTCGTCACGGTAACAAGGGTGTTATCTCAAAAATCTGTCCGGTAGAAGATATGCCGTACGATGAAAGTGGTAACCCGGTTGATATCGTACTGAACCCTCTGGGCGTTCCTTCACGTATGAACATCGGTCAGATCTTGGAAGTACACTTAGGTTTAGCTGCCAAAGGTATCGGTGAAAAA
>QKFI01000191.1 GCA_003251455.1 Tolumonas sp. | reverse complement strand
GCGAAAGCAAGAAAAGCAGAGATCACCGGGCAACCAGAGCAAGTATCTATATCATCGCCAGCAGTGAGTGAAAATGATGCTGAAAGTGATCCTCGAAAAGCAGCGGTTGCAGCTGCGATTGCTCGCGTAAAAGCGAAACAAGCTGCAGAACAAACGGATACCAAAATGTCGTCTGTTCTGCCGGAAAACAAAGAAACTGAATCTGACCCCAGGAAAGCAGCCGTGGCTGCTGCGATTGCCCGTGTGAAAGCCAAACAAGCAGCAGAACAAACCGATGCCAAAATGTCATCTGTTCAGCCTGAAATGAAAGAGCCTGCAGAAGACCGTCGTAAAGCTGCTGTAGCTGCGGCTATTGCCAGAGCGAAAGCAAAGCAGGCTATCGCAAAAGAAACGCCAGAATCTACATCTTCCGATTCGGACGCACCAACGACCGAGGATAAACGTAAAGCAGCCGTTGCAGCTGCAATAGCTCGAGTCAAAGCAAAACAAGCGGCAGAACAAACTGATGCCAAAATGTCTGCAACTCAGCCAGACAATGATGAAACTAAAGACGACCCGCGAAAAGCAGCGGTAGCGGCTGCTATTGCCCGCGTAAAAGCTAAACAGGCAGCAGCAAAAGAATCACAGGAATCATCAACATCATCTGACTCTGGTGCGTCAACCGCCGAAGATAAACGGAAAACAGAACAGGAATAACAACGAATGTCTTTTACTATCGCTATATCACCCCACGGCCATAGCCAGAAAAGTACACGCGTTATCATGCGACTGACGCTTTTCGCATTACTTCCAGCTGTTATTACACAGTGCTATTTATTCGGTTGGGGCGTGTTATTTCAGTTATCTATCGCGTTGATTACTGCACTCATCTCAGAAGCAGTCATCCTTCGTATGCGAGGATTTTCTGTAATCAATTCTCTGGCTGATAGTAGCGCCATGCTTACTGCAGCCCTGATTGCAGTTGCTATTCCGCCTTATTTACCCGGATGGATGACAATTCTTGCTGTTGCTTTTGCCATCATTGTTGCGAAACAACTTTATGGTGGTTTAGGACAAAACCTATTTAACCCGGCAATGATTGGTTATGTATTCCTTTTGGTATCATTCCCTGCTGCCATGACGAACTGGCAGCCACCGATTGCCCACAGTGCGCAAGTACTCACTGTTGAAGACACCGCAAACGTCATTCTCTGGGGCAAAACAAAAGAAAATCAATCTGTTTTTGACCTGAATAAGTTTGCTGACGGAACGACCATGGCGACGCCGTTAGATCATCTGAAAACAGAACTAAAACAGGGTAATCAAGTGTTGGATATCATCCAATCATCTCATTTTATTGATGTAGGCGATGATGGTTGGCGCTGGATAAATATCAGTTTTATTTGTGGCGGTTTATTTTTATTAGCGCTCAAAGTTATCACTTGGCAGGCACCATTTGCGATGTTGCTGACGCTGGGTCTTTGCAGTGCTATCGCCAGCACGATTGAACCACAGCTTTTTGCTGGCCCGATGATTGAGTTATTGAGTGGTGCAACCATGCTCGGGGCGTTCTTTATCGTGACTGACCCTGTCACCAGCAGCACGACCTACAAAGGTAAATTAATTTTTGGGGCCATTGTTGGTCTTCTGGTATTTATCATCCGGCATTTTGGCGGATACCCGGACGGCGTTGCCTTTTCTGTCATTTTGGCAAATATTCTTGTTCCTTTTATCGATAAATTCAGCCAATCACGGGTTTACGGACATTAATCATGCTGAAATCTATGCAAAAAAATGGGGTTCGCCTGAGTTTGTTTGCTTTGTTTTGTACGGCAGCAATTGTCCTCACGCACTTTAAGACTGCGAACACGATCGAGATGCAGCAACAAAATAAGCTCTCTAAATTACTCGATCAGATGTTACCTGGCGGCAGTTACGATAACGCACTTTCGCAGTCTTGCCGTCTTGTTTCATCACCATTAGGTGATACCAAACAACACCGCATCTATCTTGCAACACAAGCAGGAAATACAACCGGATTTGTTATTGAAACCGTGGCACCAGATGGCTATAGCGGCAATATTCAATTATTGGCAGGCATTACCCGGGACGGTATTGTTCATCGGGTTGAAGTGCTTGAACACCATGAAACGCCAGGCTTAGGCGACAAAATTGATCGAAACAAGTCTGATTGGCTGGATCACTTTTCCGGTCGTTCAGGCACAACACATTGGGCAGTTAAAAAAGATGGTGGTGAATTCGATAGTTTTACCGGTGCAACGATTACCCCTCGAGCAGTTGTAAAAGCAACGAAGCATGTTTTAGATTTAGTTACCACTGAGCCCATGATGTTAATGCAAGCACCCAAATGCGAGGCAAAGTAAATGAAAGGTTGTCACGATTTATCGCCTGAAAAAAGCGCAGTTGAGTCAACGAGTCAACTTCGTACGATTGCCAAACAAGGGCTATGGAAAAATAACCCAATCTTGGTACAGATCTTAGGGTTGTGTCCGACGCTTGCTGTAACGACCACTGCAACCAATGCGCTGGGGATGGGCCTCGCAACAATGTTGGTTCTGATGTTATCCAATTTTTGTGTGGCTTTATTCCGGAAATATATCCCGAATGAAATTCGTATACCTGTTTATGTATTACTGATTGCATCTTTAGTAACTTGCGTGCAATTGCTGATGAATGCCTACTTCATCAATCTGTATGAGTCGCTGGGTATCTTTATCGCGCTGATTGTGACGAACTGTATTATCGTTGGTCGAGCTGAAGCGTATGCAAGTCAAAATCCACCGCTTTACGCGCTGTTTGATGGTTTCATGATGGGGCTGGGTTTTACACTGACTTTATTAGTGCTCGGTGGCATCAGAGAGGTATTAGGTCAAGGAACCTTATTTGCCAGTGCGGATCAACTCTTAGGCCCATGGGCTCGAGCGCTCGAACTTCATATCTATAGTGGCAATACAACGTTATTACTGGCCATATTACCCCCGGGCGCGTTTATTGTTCTTGGCTTTATGATTGCGGCTAAAAATGCACTTAATGCTCGGTTTGCTCGTAAAAAAGCGCCAGCGAAAACACAGGTTGAACGAGTACGAGTCACTACTTTTTAATTATGAATAAAGACAAACGCCGCCTTATTCTGGAGCGCCTGCGCGAAGCCAATCCTAAACCGACAACGGAGCTAAATTATACGTCACCGTTTGAGTTATTAATTGCCGTCATTTTATCTGCACAGGCAACAGACGTAAGCGTGAATAAAGCGACCGATAAATTGTATCCCGTTGCGAATACGCCGGAGACAATTTTATCGCTTGGTGTGGATGGCCTGAAGGAATATATCAAGACGATCGGCCTTTATAATGCAAAGGCAGAGAACATTATTAAAACCTGCTCTATTCTGATTAATCTATATAACAGTCATGTGCCTGAAGATCGTAAGGCTTTGGAATCGTTACCGGGCGTCGGAAGAAAAACAGCAAATGTGGTTCTCAATACGGCATTTGGCTGGCCAACAATTGCGGTAGACACACATATTTTTCGTGTTGCAAACCGCACTGGTTTTGCACCAGGTAAAAATGTAGATGAAGTTGAAGAAAAACTTCTAAGATATGTTCCAGCTGAATTCAAACTTGATGTACACCACTGGCTTATTTTACACGGGCGTTATACATGTATTGCCCGTAAGCCACGCTGTGGATCTTGTCTGATCGAAGACTTATGCGAGTTTAAACAAAAAACCGAACCAGAGGAGTAAATTCATGCGTCTTCTTCACACCATGTTACGCGTCGGGAACCTAGAACGTTCTATTGAGTTTTACACCAAAGTTCTGGGTATGAAATTATTACGCCAGAGCGAAAATACCGAATATAAATATTCATTAGCTTTCGTAGGTTACGGCGAAGAAACAGATACATCAGTCATCGAACTGACTTATAACTGGGGTGTAGAAAGTTATGAATTGGGGACGGCTTATGGTCATATCGCCTTAGAAACTGATGACATCTATGCAACCTGCGATGCAATTCGTGCAGCTGGTTGCAAAATCACTCGTGAACCTGGTCCGGTAAAAGGTGGCACAACAGTGATCGCATTCCTCGAAGATCCGGATGGTTACAAAATCGAATTGATCGATAAGAAAGATGCTGGAAAAGGTTTAGGAAAATAAGTTCCTCTCAGTCAAACGGCCTCAACATGAGGCCGTTTTCATTTTTCCTTATCGGTATCCCGTCTGCAAACTTTAACCTTATTTTTGACAGTTAAAAATAAGGTTAATCATATGAATGAAAGTTCATTTTTGCGATAATGCTTCGATTTTTTGGATTTATTTATCGTCATGCGCAAAGACAGGAGGCTGCTGTGCGTAAACAAATCATTCAGGTAGATGAACGTCCACCTTTGTTTCAATCTATCCCGTTAAGTTTACAACATCTATTCGCGATGTTCGGTGCATCTGTACTGGTTCCGATGTTGTTCAAAATCGATCCGGGTACAGTGCTGTTATTTAACGGTATCGGTACACTGATCTATTTGGTGTTATGTCAGGGTAAAGTCCCAGCTTATCTTGGTTCTAGTTTTGCGTTTCTTTCACCTGTGTTTGCCGTCATGAGCAGCTTGAACTACGAAGCAGCCTTGGGTGGTTTCATTGCTTCCGGTTTAATTTTCATCACGGTTGCATTGACCATCAAGTCTTTCGGTCACCGCTGGATTGATGTCGTATTCCCGCCGGCAGCGATGGGAGCAATTGTAGCGATTATCGGTTTGGAATTAGCACCAGTCGCTGCAAATATGGCTGGCTTAACTGCAGAAAAACTGGACATGACAACAGTCAGTATTTCTATGTTTACATTTGCAGTTGTTGTATTTGGTTCTGTGTTATTCCGCGGTTTCTTAGGTGTTATCCCAATCCTGATCGCAATCATCGCTGGTTATCTGTTGGCACTGGCTTTAGGTGTTGTAAATTTCAACAACATCGCTGCTGCTTCCGTCTTCTCAATGCCAACATTCTACAAACCTGCA
>QKFI01000428.1 GCA_003251455.1 Tolumonas sp. | reverse complement strand
TCATTCTCATGATGCTCCGGTTTAAAGAGAGATGTTTTCTTCTGTTTGACTATCAAAGACATGTGCTTTGTTCATGTCTAAAGCAAAACGAACCGGTTGGTACATCTCACCGGTGATGTGCGCTTTGACCTGTTCGGTGGAAACGCGTGCAATCATTTCGTTGTTATCACCAACTCTGAAATGCACATACACCTCATGGCCCATGTTTTCGAGACGAACAATTTCACCATTCAGCACGTTTGCATCGGTCTCGTCGCCCGTTGCCAGCGTGATAAATTCAGGACGGATCCCCAAATGCACTTTTTCAGCGTTGTGCGATGTCACCAGACGTGCTTTTTGTTCTGGCAGGCGTAACCGCTGGTTGTTTAAAGTGATAAACAGACTGTCTTCTTCATGCACGAGTTCTGCCGGACGGATATTCATCTCCGGTGCGCCGATGAAGCTCGCGACGAACATATTTTTTGGACAGTTGTAGAGTTTTTCCGGGGTATCCACTTGCATGATGCGACCCAGTTTCATGACGCAGATACGATCCCCCATGGTCATCGCTTCGGTCTGATCGTGGGTGACGTACACCGCAGTCGCTGAGCGGCCTTCTTTTTTCAGCAGACGATGCAGGTCAGAAATACGCACACGCATCGAAGCACGGAGTTTTGCATCCAGATTTGACAGCGGTTCGTCAAACAGGAACACATCCGGTTTTTTCACGATGGCACGACCAACGGCCACACGTTGTGCCTGACCACCGGAGAGCTGACGTGGTAAACGATCCATCAGCTCTTCGATTTCGAGAATGCGCGCTGCATCGTGAACACGTTGTTTGATTTCATTTTCTGGTACTTTGGCCAGTTTCAGACCAAATGCCAGATTCTGTTCGACCGTCATATGGGGGTAGAGCGCATAGTTCTGGAATACCATTGCAATGCCGCGATCTTTTGGTGCCAGGTTGTTGACGATTTTGTTGCCGATGCGGATTTCACCACCGGAGATATTCTCAAGCCCTGCCAGCATGCGCAGTGAGGTTGATTTCGCGCAGCCTGATGGACCAACAATCACCAGAAACTCGCCATCGTTGATGGTCAGATTGATGTTATGAACCGCTTTAAAACCGTTGGAATATACTTTTTCCAGATCTTTGAAAATTACTTCAGCCATTTTGCAATTCCTTCATTCGTAAACTTGTTGATTCAATTAACCTTTCACACTGCCGCTTGAGAGTCCTTCCACGAAGTATTTCTGTGAGAAGAAGAACACAAGGATGGATGGCAGAATCGCAATCGAAGACATCGCAAGAATTTCGTTCCAGCGTGCACCTTCGGTGACGTCGATCGACATTTTCAGTGCCAGCGCAATCGGATATTTATCGACGCTGGAGACATAAATGAGCGGACCTAGGAAGTCGTTGATAGACCACATGAACTGGAACAATGCGACAGAAATGATGGCTGGTTTGATGACAGGCACGACCACATGCCACAGCACTTGCCAGGAATTACAACCATCGATCATGGCTGCTTCTTCCATGTCGGTCGGGATCCCGCGTAGGAATTGCACCAACATGAAGACGAAGAACCCGTGTGTTGCGAATGCCAGCGGCAGATATAACGGCATGTAAGAATCGAGCATGCCCATTTCGCGGAACATCAGATACTGTGGGATCAGCAGTACGGTTTGTGGCAGCAGAATGGTTGCAATCAGAGTGGCGAACCAGAACTTCTTCCATGGCACGTCAAAGCGCGCAAAACCGTAAGCCACGATGGTGGATGAAATCACGGTCAGTAATACCTTCGGAATCACGTATGCGAACGTGTTGAAGATATATCGTCCGAAGGTGTATTCCGTTCCGGTTTTCCAGCCGTTGATAAAGCCTTCCAGCGTAAAATGTGCCGGCCACAAATTCAGAGAAGTAAAAATCTCCTGATTTGGTTTGAATGCAGCTGAGAACATCCAAAACAATGGGTACAGCATCAACCCGCCAACCAACAGCAAAATGGTATAGCGAATGCCCGCTGAGATTTTTTCACGACGAATGGTTTTCTGAACTTCTTTGGATTGCTCCTCATCACTCATCGTCAGGTATTTATTGGTTCCGACTGCTGTATCTTTCATATTGCTACCCAGACCTTGCATCTTATTTGCCCCCTTTATCACCGGAGTAGAACACCCAGTATTTAGAGGAACGGAATGTCACAGCGGTAAATGCAGCGACGACGACAAACAGAGCCCATGCCAGTGCGCTGCCGTAACCCATATCGAAATATTTGAATGCGGTGTCATACACATACAGTGAGAACAAGTAGGTGTAGTGAGTTGGGCCACCACCGGTGATGACGTAAGGTGCGGTGAATTCCTGGAATGCCTGCGTGGTTTGCATGATGAAGTTGAAGAAAATCACCGGGGTAATGAGCGGCACAGTAATTTTCAGGAACATCTGCCATTTGCTGGCACCATCGATTAAAGCGGCTTCATATTGTGAGCGCGGTACGTTTTGTAATGCTGCCAGGAAAATCACCATGGCCGAACCGAACTGCCATGCACGCAATAAAGTAATGGAGAACAGCGCAAAGGAGGGTTCACCCAACCAGTTGATTGGATCTGCCCCAAAAATGGCCAGGAAGTTATTCAGCACGCCATCCACGGCGAATAAGGCACGCCATAAGACAGCAATCGCGATGCTGCTACCCAGAATGGATGGAATGTAATACGCGGTCCGGAAGAAACTAATACCGCGTAATTTAAAGCTCAGAATGAATGCGATAAACAACGCAAACGCGAGTTTAATTGGCACGGTCAGGAAGACATATGCAAAGGTCACCCCCATGGATTTCCAGAACAAAGGATCTTCGAACAGCATGGTTTTATAGTTGTCTAACCCTACAAATGAGGGTGTTGTCATCAAGTCATAATCAGTAAAACTCATGACAAACGAAGACAGGAACGGAAAGGCGGTGAACATCAACAAGCCAATGATATATGGCGAGAGATATGCGAGCCCCAATCGTTGATTCTCGTACATAGCTAATCCTTAAGTATCGAACAAAACATCCGGCGTT
>QKFI01000405.1 GCA_003251455.1 Tolumonas sp. | reverse complement strand
TCTGTGAGCAGGCCAACCTCGGCAGTACGACTACCAGGTAATACCGCCAACACGGGATATTGATTATCAAGCCCTAACGCAGTACGAGCTGGCTCTTTTGGCGAATCAAATGGGATCGCATCAGCCATGGTGTGACCGATAAACCGACATGGCGCCTGATGTTTATCATAGAATGCTTTTTCAAATGGAAGAAAAGCCAACACCATATTTGTCGCAGCTTTGATTTTATGAATGCGACTCTGACGCCACGCCCAGACCGAAGGACTGACATAATGAACCGTTTTGATACCGGCGCGCTTTAGCTTCAGTTCGACACCAATATTAAAATCAGGCGCATCCACACCAATAAAAACATCAGGAGGATTTTCAGTAAAATATTGGATGATTTTTTTTCGAATGGAAAGCAACCGAGGCAGACGCCCTAATACTTCCACTAACCCCATGACCGCCAACTCTTCCATTTCAAATAGAGTCTGGATGCCAAGTGATTGCATTTGTGGGCCAGCAATACCGACAAACTCACAGTCAGGATAGCGTTTTTTTAGCTCCCGCATTAATCCGGCAGCTAAAATATCGCCGGAGACTTCTCCGGCGACAATTCCGATACGCAAAGGTCGTGAACCGACAGTTGCAGAATTATGGGCGGATAATGCCACGCTCATTCTTCTTCAGGAAATCGACAAATAAACCGACAGCAGCTTCTTCCTGTGCCATTACTTCCAACACAGGCATGACTTCCTCGATTGTTTTACCACTACGGTACAACTCACGATAAGCTTTCTTCACTGCAGAAATACTTTCCGGTGAAAAACCGCGGCGACGCAAGCCTTCACTGTTGATACCAAATGGTGTTGCATAATGGCCTGCAGCCATCACGAATGGAGGCACATCTTTATTCAATGCGGCCATACCTGCAATGAAGGCATGTGAACCAACCCGACCAAACTGATGGATCGCAGCCAGACCACCAAAAATGACCCAGTCACCAATTTGAACATGACCAGCCAAAGTCGCATTGTTTGCGAAAATGCAATCGTCACCGATGATACAGTCATGGGCTACATGCACATTCACCATAAATAAATTACGACTGCCAACTTTCGTCAGACTTTGATCCTGAACAGTTCCACGATGGAACGTACAATGTTCACGGATCACATTGTCATCGCCAATTTCCAGGAAAGTGCGTTCGCCAGCATATTTTTTATCCTGACAATCCTCACCAATTGAAGCAAATTGGTAGATTTTGTTATTGCGGCCAATTTTCGTTGGCCCTTTGATAACAACATGAGAACCCACCCATGTTCCATCTGCAATTTCGACCTCATCTTCAATACAAGCAAAAGCGCCAATTTCAACATTGGCACCAATCACTGCATTTGGATGAACGATCGCTGAAGGATGAATTTTAGCGGTTGGATCAATCACAGGCTTTCTCTCAACGTTTAGCGCACATTAATTCCGCAGAACAGACAACTTCGCCATCTACAGTAGCTACACCTGTAAATTTAGCGATTCCGCGGCGTTCTTTCAGGTATTCAACGTCTAAAACTAATTGGTCTCCAGGAACAACCGGACGTTTGAATCGTGCATTATCAATTGAAGCGAAATAATACAGTTCGCCTGGGCTTGGTTTTCCAACCATTCTGAATGCCAGGATCCCAGTTGCCTGAGCCATCGCTTCGAGAATTAAAACACCAGGGAAAACTGGTTTTTCAGGGAAATGTCCCTGGAAAAATGGTTCATTAAAAGAGACATTCTTAATGGCGCGCAGCACTTTGCGTTCTTCTGACATCTCATAATGAACAACACGATCCACCAGCAAAAACGGATAACGGTGAGGCAGCAGCTGCAGAATTTCTTGAATATCAAGCTGATTGAGTTCGTTATTCAAACCAGGATCCTTTTACTTTTGTTCTTGCTTATCGAGCAATTTTTCAATATTGGACAGACGCTTATGCATATCATCAATATGCAACGTTCGCGCTGCGGTTTTGCGCCATTCTTTATTGGTTTGGGCTGGAATTCCGGAGGAATATATTCCGGGTTCCGAAATAGAACGCATGACCATAGCCATCCCCGTGATCGTGACCTGATCACAGATCTCAATATGACCATTAAAGACGGAAGCTCCGCCTATAATACAATATTTCCCTATCCGGACACTACCAGCAATTGTGGTACAACCTGCAATGACTGTGCCGTAACCGATTTCAACGTTATGCGCGATTTGGCAAAGATTGTCGATAATCACGTTGTCAGCAATTTTAGTGTCGTCAATCGCGCCACGGTCAATACAGGTATTTGCTCCGATTTCTACACGATTACCAATTTTGACACCACCTAGCTGTGGAATTTTGATCCATTCGCCACGTTCATTCGCGTAACCGAAACCGTCAGCACCGATCACAGTACCTGACTGAACCATGCAATTGGTACCAAATTCAACACCATGATAAATCGTTACATTTGCCCATAACTTGGTGTGGTCACCTAACCGGCTGTTTTTACCAACAAAACAGCCAGCACCGATCACAACGCCATCCCCCAGAACAACGCCTGATTCAATCACGGCTTTCGCACCGATAGCAACGTTTTTACCTAAAATCACATCATCTGCGATCACAGCAGTTGGATGAATAGACTCCGCAGGAGAAGGCGTAGTATCAAGTAACTGTGCGACTCGGGCAAAAGCGACATAAGGATCTTTCACCACTAAGGCATTTGTCTGACAAGCAGACAAATCAGCTTCTCTGATTAATACAGCACTCGCTAGCGTTGTCGTCAGATATTTTTGGTATTTTCTATCAGATAAAAAACTGATTTCACCTTGCTGTGCAGTCTCCAAATTAGCAATTCGAGCCACAATTGTGTTCGAATCACCATGTAGTTCTGCACCGATTTGTTGGGCTAATTGCCCCAGGGTGATGGTCATTACTTACCAACCTTACTGTTTACTTACTTGTTTAATGACTTCAGCTGAAATGTCATTTTTATCATTAGTGTATACAACCGCTTGACGGTTGATCACCATATCGTAGCCTTCAGCCTTTGCGATTGACTGTACAGCTGTATCGAT
>QKFI01000374.1 GCA_003251455.1 Tolumonas sp. | reverse complement strand
AGACAAAGAGGTTTTTGCCAAAAACCAGCCAATGACATATGAATTATGGCATCCGTATCCGGATGGTCGTCGTGCTTGTTTTGAAATGAGACAAGTGCCTTTCTTTGCTGCGAATGGTGAACGCCTCGGGTTATTGGGGTTTGGGCGTGATATTACCGAACATAAGCGTTATCAGGACGATCTTGAAAAAGCGAGCCGGGATAAAACCACCTTTATTTCGACTATCAGTCATGAGTTGCGTACCCCGCTGAACGGGGTGGTTGGCTTGAGCCACATTTTGCTTGATACGCCGCTTAATGATTTACAACGTCAATATCTGAATACCATTCATCTCAGTGCCGTAACACTGGGGAATATTTTCAATGACATTATCGACCTTGATAAAATTGAGAGACGGAAGCTCAAGATTGCGCGTAGCAAAATCGACTTGCGTATGCTGTTTTCCGATCTGGAAACCCTTAGTCGTTTAATGGTCGAAGCAAAAGGGTTGTATCTGAACTTTGATGTTGATGGCGATGTACCGCAATGGGTAAAAGCCGACGGCACCCGATTACGTCAGATCCTGTGGAACGTGCTGAGCAATGCAGTGAAATTTACTCAGGATGGAGGTGTCAGTTTTAGTGTGCAGGTATCGCCATCTGCATCAAATAAAGTACATCTGCGATTTGATATTGAAGATACCGGAATTGGTATTCCTGAGGCGGAATTACAAAATATCTTTGCAATGTATTATCAGGTACCCGGAACCAAACGCGCAGTAGGGACGGGCATCGGTCTGGCGATCACCAAACAATTGGTTGATGCCATGGGCGGTGAAATTACAGTTGATAGTGAGCTTGGCGAGGGTTCTTGTTTCACGATTGAACTTGATATTGAAGTGCTGGCCGATGGTGATGAAGAGCATGAAGCACAACTTGCGAAAGAACTGCCTCCGCTGCGAATCCTGATGGTTGAAGATATCGCGCTGAATGTCACGGTCGCAACAGCCATGCTGAGCAAATTGGGGCATCAGGTCGATGTGGCAATGTGTGGCGAAGAGGCGCTGAAGAAATTTGCACCGGGTCAGTATGATCTCGTGTTACTGGACATTCAGTTACCAGATATGACGGGTTTTGATATCGCTGATGAATTGAATCGTCGTTATCCGGATGCATTACCACCGCTGGTGGCGTTAACGGCGAATCTGATTAATGACACATCGCAATACCAGCAACATGGCATGCAAACAGCGATCGGCAAGCCGTTGTCTCTCACAAATTTACGTCACACACTGAACGAATTGTTTGTCGCCTGTTCTTTACCAGCTCAAATCGAAACGACAGAAAATGATCAGCAGACGCTGGATGTCGCTTTTCTGGAGGACTTCACCGGTGCAGTTGGGCCAGATGTCATGCGTTCTGCTGTGGACCTGTTTGAACAATCAATGCCGGATTATCTATCTATACTCAACAGTGCATTGATGGCAAAAGATCAGAAAGGGATTGTGGAGGAAGCACATAAAATTAAAAGTGCTGCCGGCGCGGTTGGGCTAAAACGAATCTATCAAATTGCTCAACAGGCGCAATCTCCAGAATTACCGGCCTGGCAGGAAAATATCCATGACTGGATTGAAAGTATTTCTGCTGAGTATCAAGGTGATATTGCTCAACTGAGACAGTGGTTATCCCAGCGACAAGAGAAGAAATAATCGACCGGGGAGAGATTTCGTTATGTTGCATTACACCACGTTATTACAACCAATACGGTTTCATCCAGAGACAGAGGAAGATTTATTATCTGCATCTGAGCTTGACCGTATCCGGATTGTACAAAGTGCTCCGGTGCGTCGATTGCAACAAAAAACGCAAGTGTTTCCTCTGGATGTAAAAGCTTCAGTCAGAAGCCGGCTCACGCATTCAATCGAAGTTCAACAGGCCGGGCGGCAAATCATTTTTGCAATTCGGCAAAAACAAGGTCATACAGCCTGGCCATTACCTGTTGTCACGAATCTTGTTGAAATGTCTTGCTTGCTGCATGACGTAGGGAATCCTCCGTTTGGACATTTTGGCGAAGCCGTCTTACGTGAATGGCTACATGATGAATTAGATTCACTCTATTTCTCAGCGATTCTCTGAGCAATGGCAAAAGATCTTATTGCCTGATCTGAAAAGCTTTGATGGCAATGCGCAGAGTTTACGACTAGTTCATTCGTTACAAAAACTGAACCTGACATTAAGCCAACTGGCTTGCATCATTAAATATCCAAGACTGATTGATGAGTCGGTTATCGCGAAAGAAAGTAAAATTGGCGTGTTTGTCAGTGAACGTCATCTGATCCAATCGCTCAGGACGACATTGGGTCTGCCACCCGGCATGCGTCATCCGCTCGTGTTCATCATGGAGGCGGCTGATGATATTTCATATAGCATTGCCGATGTCGATGATGCAGTCGATCGCAAGCTCCTGACCTTGGATGAGGTAATTCACTATCTGGATACACATCTGGACGTTGAATCACAAACATATTTACAGCCCTATTTAGCAGAAGCGCTGACCCATGATCAGGGCTTTTTCCCTTGCTTACGATTACGATTAACAACGGATTGGGTTGGTTTGGCCGCAGATTCTTATCTGAAGTATAAAACTGAAATGATGAATGGCCGCTTTGTCGGACATTTGCTGGAACAGGAACATCCTGCCATTCATGTCCTCAATGCATTGAAGCAGTTGGCCCGACATTCCATTTTTGCTCAGCCAGAAGTTGAAAGCCTTGAGCTCTCAGGCTATGCCGCCATGCGTGGTGTTTTAGCTGCATATAGTGAACTGCTTCAATTACCCGCAGAGATATTTCGTCAGTTACTTTCTGGTGAAAAACATTACCGCTTCCAACGGGCTGTACGTTTATGCCACCGTTTATCCCGGCGCCATGTGAAAGCCTATCTGTTGGCAACAGAAAAACATGATCCATTTTTTGAACGGGAAAATGAACAGGAATGGTATTTCCGTGTAAGACTGCTATTAGATTTTATCAGTGGGATGACGGATACCTATGCTTTGGAAGAGTACCGGATTCTGCATGGATTAGTCTGATGTTGGTTTGTCCCAACACCAGACGAGGGATGCGTTGATTAAGCGATACGGTTGAACTCGCTATTATCAAAAGATTTTCGAATATCTTGATGCAGCATATTCAAAAGCAGGATCGCTCGTTGCGTTCCATCAGGTTCCTGATAAATTGCTTGGAGTCCTTTAAAACTACCTGACTTAATGATGACTGGATCGCCACACTTCGGCAGACAATTCATCACTTCTCGCTGTTCATCACAATCTTCGTGACGCATGAGGTCATCGATCAACTCTGCCGGGACTGTCTGCCAATGAGCACCATGTCCGACGACTGAGCTGATGCCTCGAGTCGATTTAAATTTTACCGGTGAGAATTCGTCTAAATCAGCGTGGACAAACAGATAGCGAGGGAAGAGTGGTTCCAGCTTCTCTGTAATTTTTCCGCGGATTATTTTCTTTGCAATTACCAAAGGGTAATAACTGTCAACACCTTGGTTTGCAAGGTGTGTCTTTGCTCGTGCCTCCTCTTTAGGACGGCAATAAGCCAGATACCAGCATTTCATTCCCTGGCTCCTTTTTAACGTGCTCTATATTTTTAGTATAATCATTCCGCCGTTCAATTTATCTCGGAAGAAAAAAAAGGCCAACAACTGTTGGCCTTTTTCGGGTGTTTAACTAACAAATCTTCACGAATTGTTCGAATCTTGCACGAGGTCTGCACAGAAACGATAACCTTCACCATGAATTGTTGTGATTAATTCTGGTGTATCCGGGAAGTCTTCAAAATGTTTGCGGATACGACGAATCGTGACGTCAACAGTCCGGTCATGAGGTTTCAGTTCGCGGCCGGTCATTTTCATTAACAAGTCTGCGCGCGTCTGGATCTGACCTGGATTCTCACAGAAATGCAGGAGTGCCCGGAATTCTGAACGTGGTAGACGATGCGCAACGCCATCTGGGTTAATCAGAGAACGGCTATTGATATCCAGAGTCCAGCCATTGAAACGATACGCAGATACATCACTGCTTTCACTTTCTTCAGGTGCATCGCCTCGCAGGGTACGACCAAGCAGATTACGAGCACGAATAGTCAGTTCTCGTGGGTTAAATGGCTTGGTGATATAGTCATCCGCACCAATTTCAAGACCAAGAATACGATCCACATCATTATCACGACCGGTCAGGAAAATCAGACCCATTTCATCTCTTTCACGGATTTCACGTGCTAATAGCAAACCGTTTTTACCTGGCAGATTAATATCCATGATCACCACGTTCACTCGCCAGAACATGATGCATTTCATCACCATTCATAGCTTCCAATACATTATAGCCTTCAGCCTCAAAAAGGCTCTTTAGTGTATTTCGAGTAACGAGCTCGTCCTCGACGATCAAGATCTGTGGTGTTTGCATGGGTCTACTCTTAGAAAAAGGGAACTGTGGTGAATTTTAACATATTTGCTTCATTCATATGACACTTGATGTGATTTTTCAATCTCATTAACAGAAAATCCTCTTCGGAGAAACAATTTGTCGTTAAAAAGTGCAGTGAAAAGG
Organism: Tolumonas sp.; assembly: GCA_003251455.1. Lineage (GTDB taxonomy): Bacteria > Pseudomonadota > Gammaproteobacteria > Enterobacterales > Aeromonadaceae > Tolumonas. Next base: position 15,203 of record QKFI01000374.1, on the reverse strand, counting down.
CTTAAACTCGCTAAAAAACAAAATAACGTTGACATGAAATGACCAATCGGGTATTGCTATGTCACTTTTTTTTCCGAAGTTTATTTATGTTATCTATTATCATTAGCCGCACAATTATTACCATTACCGGCACCACAATTGGTGGTTTCGGCGCGGGCTAATGCACGAATAATAGAAAGAATTCATGAAGCCCGTGCCCTAATAAGGTACGGGCTTTTTCGTTACAGGGAGAGGTATATGCGTGTACTTAAGTTTGGTGGTTCTTCACTGGCAGATGCAGAACGGTTCCTCCGTGTTTCTGACATCGTTGTGAATAATCAGCAACAGGTTCAGGTTGCATTAGTTTTATCGGCGCCTGCTAAAGTGACTAACCTATTGGTTGCACTGGTTTCTCAGACCAGCAAAGGGGAAGATGCAACAGCAACATTAGATGAAATTGAAGGCATTTTTACCCGACTCATCACTGGACTGAAAGCACGTTATGCCAATCTGGCTGATGATCTGCTCATGAGCCGCTTAAATGATGTATTAGGTGCATTACACAGCAAAATGCAGGGTATTCAACTATTAGGTCAATGCCCTGACAGCGTTCAGGCTTTTATTTTAAGCCGAGGAGAGGCGTTATCCATCGCTTGTATGGAACAGCTTTTACTGGCTCGAGCTGAAAAAGTTACCCTGATTAATCCAGTCGAAATGTTATTGGCGGAAGGGAGCTATCTTGAATCTCATGTAGATATCGATGTATCTCGCGAACGTTTTGCTGAAAAAGGTATCAACGAGGGCCATATCTACTTAATGGCTGGTTTCACCGGCGGTAATGCGAAAGGCGAGCTGGTGTTATTAGGCCGTAACGGCTCAGATTATTCAGCAGCAGTTCTGGCTGCTTGTGTGAATGCTGATTGTTGTGAAATCTGGACTGATGTGGATGGTGTTTATAGCTGCGATCCTCGTTTAGTTCCGGATGCCGTATTGCTGAAGCGCATGTCTTATAAGGAAGCAATGGAGCTTTCCTATTTCGGTGCTAAAGTCTTACATCCTCGCACTATCGCTCCGATTGCCCGTTTCCATATCCCATGCCTGATTAAAAATACATTTAACCCTCAAGGGGAAGGTACATTAATCAGCGCTGATCATGGTGATGATCAATATCCTGTGAAAGGTATTTCAGATCTTGCTGGTATTTCCATGATCAACGTCAGTGGTCCAGGCATGAAAGGCATGGTCGGCATGGCTGGACGTATGTTTACCGCGGTTTCCCGTGCTGGTGTCTCTGTTGTATTAATTACTCAAGCATCTTCTGAATACAGCATCAGCTTTTGTATTCATACCTATGATGCGGACAAAGCGTTAAAAGTTCTGAATCAGGAATTTGAATTAGAATTGCAGGCTGGTTTGCTGGAAGAAATCGAAATCCGTCACGATCTGGCTATTCTGTCGTTAGTTGGTGATGGCATGCGTACCATGAAAGGGATTGCTGCTCGCTTCTTCACTTCACTGGCGCAAGCGGCGATCAACATTGTTGCGATCTCTCAGGGCTCTAGCGAGCGCTCTATTTCTGCTGTTGTCGGTAGCAAGAAAGTCACTGAAGCGATTAAAGCGTGTCACCAGAACTTATTTGGAACACAACAATTTATCGATATTATCCTTGTTGGTCTGGGTGGTGTCGGTGGTGCACTATTGCAGCAAGTCCATCGTCAACAATCTGTCTTAAGTAAACAAGGGATCGGATTGCGGGTCGTAGGTTTAGCAAACTCCCGTAAGATGGTTTTATCGAAAGATGGTTTAGACCTGAACAACTGGAAAGATGCATTAGAGCAGGCCACGGATCGTTTCAACCTGCAAGCGATCAAACAACTGGTTGATGACAGCCATCTGATCAACCCGGTCATCGTAGATTGTACTTCAGATGAGAAGATCTCATCTCAATACGCAGACTTCCTGGCTGCTGGTTTCCATGTGGTCACACCAAACAAGAAAGCAAATACCAGCACAATCGAATACTATCGCGAGCTGCGTCGCACTGCTTTGGTCACTCGTCGTAAGTTCTTATATGAAACAAACGTCGGTGCTGGTCTGCCAGTAATCGAAAACTTACAGAACCTGATTAAAGCAGGTGACACACTGAAAGCTTTCAACGGCATTCTGTCTGGTTCACTGTCGTTTATTTTCGGTAAATTGGACGAAGGATGCAGTTTCTCCGAAGCGACATTGACAGCAAAATCCAATGGCTTTACTGAGCCGGATCCACGCGATGATTTAAGTGGGATGGATGTCGCGCGTAAACTTCTGATCCTGGCTCGTGAATCAGGCATGCCGTTAGAGTTGAGTGATGTCGTTGTTGAACAAGCATTGCCGCCAGGATTCGATGCTTCAGGCTCTGCTGAAGAATTCATCAAACGCCTGCCAGAAGCAGATGCATGGTTCAGCGAAAAAGTTGCACAAGCAAAAGCGGAAGGAAAGGTTCTGCGTTATGTTGGCAGCATCGAAGATGGTCAATGTAAAGTAGCCATCAAAGCGGTGGATGACAACGATCCATTGTATAAAGTAAAAGATGGTGAAAACGCGCTGGCCTTTTTCTCAAACTACTATCAACCAATTCCTTTAGTATTGCGCGGCTACGGTGCGGGTACTGAAGTAACCGCTGCTGGCGTATTTGCAGATGTGTTACGTACTCTGAACTGGAAGCAAGAGGTATAATTATGACTGTTGTAGCATACGCACCTGCTTCCATCGGTAACGTGAGCGTAGGTTTTGACGTATTAGGCGCAGCTTTAGCGCCTATTGATGGCACGTTATTAGGTGACCGTGTAGAAATTACTGAACATAGTGAACCTTTTGCATTAAGTTGCCGGGGACGCTTCTCGCATAAATTACCTGCTGAAGCTGAAAAGAACATCGTTTATGATTGCTATCTCGGATATGCCGAAGCACTGAAAGAACGCGGATTAGCGATCAAACTATTGAAAATGGTACTGGAAAAGAACCTGCCAATCGGTTCTGGTTTAGGTTCGAGTGCATCTAGTATCGTTGCCGCTTTAGCTGCATTAAATGCATTCCATGATTATGCATTGGATGAAACTGAAACCTTATTGCTGATGGGGAAACTGGAAGGTCAGATCTCTGGTTCAATTCATTATGACAATGTTGCGCCATGCTATTTAGGTGGCTTGCAGTTAATGATTGAAGAAGAAGGCGTGATCAGTCAGTCCATACCTACTTTTGATAATTGGTACTGGGTGTCTTGTTATCCTGGCATTAGTATTTCAACTGCTGAAGCACGTGCTATTCTTCCTGCACAATATCGTCGTAGTGACTGTTTGACCTATGGTCGCCGTTTGGCTTCATTTGTTCATGCAAGTCACACAGGTCAGGAAAAACTGGCTGCCGCAATGCTGAAAGATGTTATTGCTGAGCCATATCGTCAGGCATTAATCCCAAAATTTGATGAGGTGCGTCAGCACGCTGCAATGTCAGGGGCACTGGCGACTGGTATCTCAGGCTCAGGCCCTACAGTATTTATCGCCATGACAGATAAACAACAGGCGTTACGCATGAAAGAATGGTTAGAAGCAAACTTCATTCAAAATGAAGATGGTTTCTGCCATGTATGCAAAATTGATCGCCAGGGAACACAAATCACAGGACAAGGATTATGAAGCTTTACAACATCAAAGATCATTCAGAACAAGTCAGCTTTGAACAGGCGGTAAAACAAGGGTTGGGGCGTGGTCAGGGGTTATTTTTCCCAGAGGTTATTGAACCACTTGCAGATGTCGATGGTTTACTGGAAAAACCATTGGTAGAGCGTTCTGTTGCAATTCTGAAGCATTTGATCGGTGATGAACTGAGTCAGGAACAACTGGATAAGATGGTTTCGACTGCTTTCTCGTTTCCTGCGCCATTAGCAAAAGTATCTGATAACTGCTATGCACTGGAATTGTTCCATGGCCCAACTTTAGCGTTCAAAGACTTTGGTGGTCGTTTTATGGCGCAATGCCTGACCGCGTTCAGTAATGGTGAAAAAATCACAATTCTGACTGCGACATCCGGCGATACAGGCGCAGCGGTTGCTCATGCATTCTTTGGTTTGCCAAATATCGAAGTCGTGATTCTGTATCCGGAAGGTAAAATCAGCCCATTACAGGAAAAACTGTTCTGCACGCTGGGTGGTAACATCCGTACAATCGCAGTGAAGGGAACCTTCGATGATTGCCAGGCAATGGTGAAACAAGCCTTTGACGATGAAGAATTGAAAAAAGCGATCGGTCTGAACTCTGCAAACTCAATCAACATCAGCCGTCTGGCTGCGCAGATCTGTTATTACTTTGAAGCAGTTGCTCAATTACCAAAAGAGAAACGTAGTGAAGCGGTGATTTCTGTTCCTTCTGGTAACTTTGGCAACCTGACAGCAGGTTTGATTGCGAAAGCATTAGGATTGCCTGTAAAACGCTTTGTTGTTGCAACAAATGCCAACGACACGGTACCGCGCTATCTGGCTGAAGGAATCTGGGATCCGAAAGATACAGTTCCAACGTTATCGAATGCGATGGATGTAAGCCGTCCAAATAACTGGCCTCGTGTTGAAGAGTTATTCAAGGTGAAGGGCTGGGATCTGAAGTCATTGGGATATGCTGCTCGTTCAGATGACGAAACCCGCGAAAGCCTGAAAAAATTGTATGCGGATGGCTACCTGTGCGAACCTCACGGCGTGATCGCATGGGATGTGTTGAATGCTAATATCTCTGAAGATGAAGTAGGAATTTTCTTGTGCACCGCACATCCAGCTAAATTTAAAGAGAGTGTGGAAGATATCCTGAAAATTGATTTGGAATTACCAAAAGCATTAGCAGACCGTGCTGATTTACCATTGTTATCAGCCTTTATGCCTGCAGACTTTGCGAAACTGCGCGAATTCCTGTTGGGCTAATCTTTTCTCTGGTAATGAAAAAACCCTCTTCGGAGGGTTTTTTATTATGTTCTGAAATTCAGAAATAAAAAAAGCCGACGTTAGCCGGCTTTTTTATAAGGCAACAGATTACTTCTGAATACGAAGAACTGGTGTTTCACCCAGAGTCACTTGACCAGACAGTTTAGTCAGTGATTTCACGTCATCCATGTTAGAAATAACAACTGGAGTCAGTGTTGATTTTGCATTGCTTTGCAGGAATGCCAAGTCAAACTCGATGATAGTATCACCTTTCTTAACTTGCTGGCCTTCTTGTGCAATACGAGTGAAGCCCTGACCTTTCAATTCAACAGTGTCGATACCGAAGTGAACGAACAGTTCGATACCGCTGTCAGATTCCAGTGAGAAAGCGTGGTTAGTTTCGAAGATTTTGCCAATTACGCCGTCACATGGAGCAACCATTTTGTTGCCAGTTGGCTTAATAGCAATACCATCACCTACGATTTTCTCAGCGAAAACAACGTCTGGTACATCTTCAATTGGAACAATCTCACCAGACAGTGGTGCAAAAATTTCGATACCTGCAGTATCGGTCGCACCATTGTCAGAAGAGACCATCTTCTTCAGAAAATCAAAAAAGCCCATTGTGTAGCTCCTGAATGAATTTTGATCTTCGAGATTGTATCAGACTGCACGAGTCTTAACAAAGTACTCGTCTACGATTGCTTCCACTTCTTCAGCTGTTGCAGCAGCTAAAGCGCGATCAGCCAGTGCTTTCGCTTCTTCGAAAGAAACGTTACGTACTAACTGTTTAACACGTGGGATAGAGATTGCACTCATAGAGAACTCATCCAGGCCCATACCTAACAACAGAACAGTCGCTCGATCATCACCTGCTAACTCACCACACATACCAGTCCATTTACCTTCTGCATGAGATGCATCGATAACCTGTTTGATCAGATTCAGAACCGCTGGTGATAATGGATTATACAGACGTGAAATCATTTCGTTACCACGGTCAACTGCCAGTGTGTACTGAGTCAAGTCGTTGGTACCGATACTGAAGAAGTCAGCATCTTTTGCTAAATGACGAGCCATTACTGCCGCAGCTGGTGTTTCAACCATGATACCTACTTCGATATCTTCGTCGAACTCATAGCCTTCAGCGCGTAATTCTTCTTTCAGTTTTGCTAATTCCACTTTCAGTGCGCGGAACTCTTCAACACCAATGATCATAGGGAACATGATGCGAAGTTTACCGAATTTAGATGCACGCAGAATCGCACGCAGTTGGGTGTGCATGATGTCTTTGCGATCGAAGAAGATACGCACTGCACGCCAGCCCAGGAATGGGTTCATCTCTTTCGGGAATTTCATGTAAGGCAGTTCTTTGTCACCGCCGATGTCCATGGTACGAACAATGATTGGCTTATCAGGCATAGACTGAGCTACTTCTTTATAAGCCTGGAATTGTTCTTCTTCTGTTGGCAGAGAATCACGATCCATGAACAAGAATTCTGTACGATACAGACCTACGCCTTCAGCACCGTTACGGTGAGCGCCGTCCATATCTTTGATGGTGCCGATGTTTGAACAAACTTCAACTTGGTGACCATCAGTTGTAGTCGCTGGCAATTCACGCAGTTTTGCCAGTTCAGCTTTCTCAGCCAGGAATTTTTCCTGAGAAGCTTTTGTTTTAGCAATTACTTCATCTGAAGGATTGATATGCACTTCATTGTGAATTGCATCCAGAATCAGGAAGTCACCACTTTGAACTTCTTTGGTAATTACGTTGGTACCAACAATCGCAGGTAGTTCTAATGAACGAGCCATGATTGAAGTATGAGAGGTCCGGCCGCCGATATCAGTTACGAAACCGCGAACGAAGTTCAGGTTAATCTGTGCAGTTTCAGAAGGAGTCAGGTCGTTAGCAACCAGAATAACTTCTTCGTCAATAGTGCTCAGATTAATGATTTCCATACCCAGAACGTTTTTTATCAGACGGCTGCCGATATCACGGAAATCGGTAGCGCGTTCACGAAGGTATGGGTCATCCAGCTCAGCCATCATAGAAGCATATTGTTCAATAGCTTGATGGATAGCACGATCAGCGCTGAAGTTTTCATCACGAATCAGGCTCAGGATATCTTGTTCGAGTTCTTCGTCCTCGAGCAGCATGATATGGCCTTCAAAGATCGCTTCTTTTTCTTCGCCGAAAGTTTTACCGGCCATTTCTTTAATGGCTTCTAATTGTTGAGCTGACTTAGTGCGAGCTTCATAAAAACGAGCAACTTCGCTATCCATCTGTGAAGATGAAATAGGAGTTTGATTGATAACAATTTCTTGTTCTTTCAACACCAGCGCTTTAGCAAAAGCAACGCCTGGTGATGCCAGGATACCAGAGATCATAGCCGTACCTATGTTGTGTTAAACGGGAAAATACGAAAAAGAAAAGAGCCGGATTATTCCAGCTCATCCATTAACGCAACCAGTTTTTCTACGGCTTTCTGCTCATCGCTGCCTTCAGCACGGATAGTAATAGTAGTGCCTTTAGTCAGACCCAGAGTCTGCAGCTTGAACAAGCTTTTCGCACTAGCAGATTTACCAGCGCTGATCACAGTTACATCGCTTTCGAATACTTTTGCTTCTTTCACGAACTGTGCAGCAGGACGAGTGTGCAGACCATTTTCAGCAGTAATCAGTACAGACTTTTCGTACATTTGTTCACCCCAAATTAATAAAGCCATATTGTTTAGCGGGCCTAGGATATCATCTCCCTGCTGCAGAGATAAACGATTTTGAATCTTAAATCGTGTTTTTTTGCACTTTGTTACCAAGTTGTTATTGATAAAATAACGAGTTGTAGCGTTTAAGGGCGCAGATATTTAAACAAAAAGTTAAAGTTTTGAGCATGTCAGAAGGAATTCATGGGTAATCCCATAAAATGAAAGGCTATTTAATAAAAAAAGCACGCCTGAGCGTGCTTTGATTAAAAAATTGGTTATTAAGCCTGCAATTCTTGTTCAGTAAAAATACCCTGGAATAATGGGGTTGACAGGTAGCGTTCACCAGAACTTGGCAGAATTACTACAATTGTTTTTCCCTCGAATTCAGGCTGAGATGCAAGACGTTCAGCGGCAACAACAGCAGCGCCTGAACTGATGCCAGCCAGAATACCTTCTTCTTCCATAAGACGTCGAGCCATGACAATTGCATCATCACTGGCAACTTTTTCTACGCGATCCAACAGATCCAGATCCAAGTTTCCAGGAATAAAACCAGCACCGATCCCCTGAATTTTATGAGGGCCTGGTTTTAACTCTTCACCCGCCAGTTTCTGACTAATGACTGGTGATTCAGCTGGCTCTACAGCAACAGCGGTGATCTGTTTGCCTTGAGTTTTCTTAATATAACGAGAGATACCGCTGATTGTGCCACCAGTACCAACGCCAGCAATGACAACATCAACCTGGCCATCTGTATCATTCCAGATTTCTGGACCGGTTGTTTTTTCGTGGATTTCAGGGTTTGCTGGGTTATTGAATTGTTGGAGTAACACATATTTATCTGGATCTGAACTTACCAGTTCTTCGGCTTTAGCAATTGCGCCTTTCATGCCTAAAGGACCTTCAGTCAGAACAAGGTTTGCACCTAGTGCTTTTAACAGCTTGCGGCGTTCTAAACTCATGGTTGCAGGCATAGTTAAGGTAATCTTATAGCCACGTGCAGCAGCAACGAAAGCAAGAGCAATACCGGTATTACCGCTTGTAGGCTCAATGAGTTCTTTACCTGGTGTGAGAATGCCTTTTTTCTCGGCATCCCAAATCATATTGGCGCCAATACGGCATTTCACACTAAAACTCGGATTGCGGCTTTCTACTTTAGCCAGAATATTGCCTTTTCCGATACTGTTCAGGCGTACCAGAGGGGTATTACCGATCGTCAGTGAGTTGTCTTCAAAGATCTTGCTCATGTTAGCTCCCGCCATTAGGAATTTGTTAAACTTAGGTTAATCCGAAACTATCAGATAGAAAATGCGGATTTGTTCTAAGGTTATGTTCTAAGAAGATATAGCATCTTCCCCATAAACTGCTGTTATTTCTTCATACTTAGTATGTAATGAAATCGCTATGTTCAGAACATGCTTGGTGCATAATATAGTAACAAAAAAAATAACATCAATGACTTACCCTTGTATTGGTCGTGATGCTCTGGGATCAGGAGGTAAAATGCGTGGCAAATTCACCATGTCATCTATTGTTGTTTTGATGATCGCTTGTCACATGGCCTTTGCCGTTCAGACTCAGCATTCACTTAACTTGAATGAGGCGTCTACGGGATATCAACAACGTTATACTTTGCCAATGCCGTCAACAGCAATCAGAGCTGAACTTACTGAGTTATTAATGGAGATGGCGATATCCGATATTGATGCGTCTTTTTCTAATCAATGGCTGGAATTGATTGACTCTTCAGATCAGGCAAAAGATCCGGAAACGTATTTCAATATCTATAGTTTGTTGTCTCAGTTTCGCACGTATTGGTACGCATTAGATTGGAACTCAAGGGAGAGGTTCCATTTAAAGCAATTCAGACCTGTCTCATCACCAGAGCTACGTGAACAATATGTTTCTATATTGAAAAATCCAAATGCATTGAGTTTTATTAATCAACTTCGTCCTAATTCAGAAAATTATTTATCAAGCCGCAGAGCTTTATTGAGCTTGTTACAGTTATCTCGAGAAGGGCAGTGGCCTTCCATTCCTGATACCAAAATCTATCCGGGTGAGCAAAACAATGCGGTTCCGATGATTCGTGAAGTACTGGTTCGTAATAACGATCTGCTGCCAAACAATCAAGCTGTGATTGATAAGACTGTATATGATGAAAGTATGGTTGATGCGATCAAGGTGTTTCAGCGACGTCATGGGTTAGCTGCAGATGGCGTTGTCGGCCGTAGAACTTTGAATTGGCTACGATTAGCACCTCAAGTAAGAGCGGTGATTTTGGCCAGAAGTATTTTGCGTAGTGATTTTCCTCGAGAAAAATTGGGTTCTCGCTATGTTTTGGTCAATATTCCAGAATTTCAAATGAGAGTTTGGGATGGGAATAATCAGATTTTCTCAAGTCGAGTTATTGTTGGACAGGTAAAACGACAAACACCGATTCTATCTAGTGAGATTTCGAGTGTTGTGCTGAATCCGGCCTGGCATGTACCTAAAAGTATTCTGCAAAAGGATCTTGTTCCTAAGATGCTAAAGGATAAGGATTTCTTTGATAAAGGCCAGTTTGAACTGGTCGACTCTCAAGGGGAGACGGTCAGTCCGGATGCTATTGCATGGGACGAAGCAGAAAGTAATTTTCCTTATCAATTAAGACAAAAGCCCGGTGATCATAACGCGTTAGGGCGTTACAAATTTTATCTGCCGAATAATGATGCGATTTATCTGCATTCTACGTCGATGCCGAGTTATTTTGAAAAGGATCTCCGAGCGCTTAGTTCAGGATGTGTTCGTGTCGAAGATGCTGATAATTTTGCCCGCTTGTTGTTGAAAGGCAGTAAGTGGAGTGTCACCAAGCTGGATGATCTGCTTAAAAAAGATACAACCAAATGGTTGCCAATCTCAAATCCTGTTCCTGTTTATACGGTTTACTGGCGGGGGTGGGTTGATGGAAGTGGTCAACTACAGTTAAGAGATGATATTTATCGGTTTGATGATGATGCCAAAATGGCGAATACCCCTGTCATTGACAGTTTGATTCGCACTCCAGTAAAGAAACAAAGTTAAAATCATTGATGTAAATAAATAAGGCGGTCATGAACCACCTTATTTACTGATTTGCTTTGTTCGATGATTCATTAATATTGCTGATCATCAACCCACATCGCAGTAGAAGCGCAAATTGCCATCGGCATGACAAATAGATTCAGAATAGGAACTGAACTTAATAACATAATGATTCCGCCAAAGGATAGATGACGCCAACGATATCGACCTAAATCCTTTCGCATAGATTTAAATGTAACATGATGATTATCATAAGGATAATCACAATATTGGATTGCCATCATCCACGAAGAGAAGATCATCCAAATCCATGGCGCTACAAATTGCCCCCCAATTGGAACAATAAACAGAATGGCACACAAGAATGCTCGGGGAAGCCAGTATTTCAGTTTTTGCCATTCACGCTTGAAGGCTTGGGTAATTTCTTGCGCTAATGTTCTTTCTGGTTTTCGGGGTGAGCAAACGTTCAACTTTCGCTGATAACATGCCATTGAAAGGCGCGGCTAACCAATTCGCAATTAAACCAAAGAATAAGCCAAACGCGATTAAGATAGTAAGAACACCAATTGGCCAAACCAGATAAATCATCCAGCCTAACCATTCAGGTAGCCAATGTTCTACTGCTTGCAACATGACATCAAATTGCTGGAACAAATAATAAAAACCAGAAGCAAAAAGCAGACTATTGATGATCAAGGGAACGAATACGTATCGACGAATTCCTGGTTTAAACATTAGATTCAGGCCTTTCAAAATGTATCCGGCGGCACTGATGGGTTGGATATTTACCATTTTTCCTCTTTCCGATGAACTTCAGAGGAGATAACTATTACAGATTTTGCCGAATTCATCTAATTTATGTGATTAGACATTGTCAGCGTGTGTTTCAAAACAGATAATATGAATTTGTAACAAGTACTTATATTTGCTGTAGTCTAAAGTTAATAATAGATGGCATGTTTATCAGCCTTTCTCTTTGTCATATATGAAGGTAGATTGACATGATTTCTCGAGTTAGTGCAGTGTGAAGTGCATTCAGATAGTGTGCTGATCGATTAATGAACAGAATTACCAATTAAACATAAAGAGCTACGATGATGCAGGATCTGCGAATAGTACTGGTAATAGTAGGGGCACTCGCCATTGCTGCTTTAATTATTCACGGCCTTTGGACAAATCAAAAAAATAAGCGGGCGCAATTGAAAAACAGCCCGGTAAAATCACCAGCAAACCGTGAATTGTTGGAAGGCGATGGTTTCGATGCTGACGGTGTTGGTAAAGTGCGTATTGTTGGAAAAAACAATGCGAGCCAACGGGATAATGAACCTGTCATGTCTGCTGTACCACAGTTTTCTGCGAATGAAGATGAAGAAGATGTTTCTCCGGTAGATGAGCCGGAAGTTCATCAGGAAACACAACCTGCGGAAGACTCAGTCGCGACGAAAGGAAATTGGCAGGATGTATATGTCATCAATATTTCTGCGCGCGAAGGTGCTTATATTTACGGGCGTGAACTGAAACATGCCTTAAGAATTTTGGGTTTCCGTTTTGGTGAAATGGATATTTATCACCGACATCTGGAAATGGATGGGCAAGGGGATGTGTTATTCAGTCTGATCAATATGGTCCGACCCGGAACATTTGATCCGAGTAAAATGGACCGCCTGATGACTCCTGGTATCTCCTTGTTTATGCAGTTACCGAAACAGGGGCGCGCAGTTGCTCATTTTGACTTAATGTTAAAAGCTGCGGATAAACTCGCGAGTGAAGTTGATGGTATTTTATTGGACGCACAACGTCGCCCATTAACTGAATATTATCTGGCTCAATGCCGTGATGAATTAAAACAATATGATCAATCCTGAGTTTTTCTAACTCATTGGAAGGTGCGGCAAATGCCGCACTTTTCGTCTGTAAATCCTGAGAAATCCTGTAAATCCTGAGAAATAAAGATGAATGATATCAAGACACGTATAGATGCCCTGCAGGGTTTAATCGAACGCTATAACATTGAATATTATGTCAATGATGCGCCGTCCGTGCCTGATGCTGAATATGATCGGCTGATGAGGGAACTGCGCGAGCTGGAACACTCTTATCCTCAATTCGCTGATCCAAATTCACCGACACAACGGGTCGGTGGGGCCGCACTTGCTGCTTTTTCTCAGGTGCAACATGAGCAGCCAATGTTATCGCTGGATAATGTGTTCAATGCTGAGGACTTAGATGCATTTGGACGACGCATCAAAGAGCGTTTATTTGTCCAGAAAGATATCGTGTTTTGTTGTGAACCAAAACTGGATGGTTTAGCGGTCAGTATATTATATGAACATGGCGAATTAGTGAGAGCTGCTACCCGTGGCGATGGTGTTACTGGGGAAGATATTACACAAAATGTTCGAACGATCCGTGTCATCCCTCTGCGTTTAAAAGGTGATGTGATTCCTGCTCGTCTCGAAGTTCGAGGGGAAGTCTTCATGCCCAAAGCAGGCTTTCTTCGCTGGAATGAGGAAGCCGAAGCGCGAGGTGATAAAGTATTTGCCAACCCAAGAAATGCGGCTGCAGGCAGTTTGCGTCAATTAGATTCTTCAGTTACAGCGCAACGCCCACTGGCTTTTTATGCCTATGGGATAGGGGTTGTGGATGATGTCACTACTCTGCCTGAGTCTCATTATGAGCGCATGTTATTCCTGAAACAGTTTGGACTCCCTGTTACGGATGAGATCCGTCAGGTAGTTGGCGTTCAGGGATGTCAGGCTTATCACGATTCAATTCTGGAAAAACGCGATGATCTGCCATTTGAGATTGATGGCGTCGTATTCAAGGTAGATTCAATCGCAGATCAACGCACATTAGGTTTCGTTTCTCGAGCACCACGTTGGGCTGTTGCACACAAATTCCCAGCGCAAGAAGAATTAACCCGACTGAATGATGTTGAATTTCAGGTCGGGCGCACAGGCGCGATTACTCCTGTTGCCCGTCTTGAACCGGTTCAGGTAGGGGGCGTAACTGTTTCAAATGCCACATTACACAATGCTGATGAAATTGAGCGTTTGGGGGTGATGGTCGGTGATTGGGTCATTGTCAGAAGAGCGGGTGATGTTATTCCTCAAATCGTTGGTGTAGTTGCAGACCGTCGTACTTCGGAATGCAAACAAATTGAATTTCCGACAGCCTGTCCCGTTTGTGGATCTGCAGTTGAACGCTTACCAGGTGAAGCGGTTGCGCGTTGTTCCGGCGGATTATATTGCCCTGCACAACGAAAAGAAGCACTGAAACACTTCGTATCTCGTCGTGCGATGGATGTTGATGGATTAGGCGATAAACTGATTGAACAACTGGTTGACTCTGGACTTGTAAAAACGCCGGTTGATTTGTTCTTGCTGGATAAAAATGCCTTACTGACTCTGGAAAGAATGGGGGATAAATCAGCAGAAAAGTTACTGATCGCGCTTGCTAAATCACGAGGAACAACCTTATCCCGCTTCCTTTTTGCTTTAGGAATCAGAGAAGTCGGGGAGACGACAGCACAAAATCTGGCCTTACATTTTGGTGATTTACCGGCTTTAAAAGATGCTGACGTTGAAACGTTGTTAAAGGTTGCCGACATTGGCGAAGTGATGGCGAAACATATTTATTATTTCTTTCGCCAGGAACATAACCTCGAAGTAATTAATGGTTTAATTCGTGCTCCCGAAGATGGTGGAGCAGGGATTAACTGGGCCCCGGTAGAGAAAAAATCAGATGATGCGTTGCCGTTAAAAGGCAAAACAATTGTTTTAACAGGCACGTTATCTCAAATGGGACGCGATGCCGCAAAACAGGCTTTGCAAGCGTTAGGCGCAAAAGTAGCTGGATCTGTGTCGGCAAAAACGGATCTGGTGATTGCTGGTGAAGCGGCCGGTTCAAAGCTTGAGAAAGCACAGCAATTAGGTGTGCCAGTATGGGGCGAGGATGAAATGATCGCTTTGTTGCAATCTCCAACTCAGATTGTGCTACCGGTTAAATAAAACGATAACTTTCCCGGTTGTTTGACAACCGGGATGTTTATTTAGAGTTGTTCACTGATCAGGAAAAAAGAGCGGTGACGACGCAGCGTTTTTCTATGGTTTGCAATTCTGGCAACTAAGCGACGGAAATTATTTTTTACGTTGCGTGTTTTGCGGAGTGCCAGTTTTCGTTTTCTTAGCATGGTGGTTCCCCCCAAGTATCATTTTATTGTTATCCACCTACTCATAACATAACCTGAATGAGAAAGAAAACGGAAAAATGCAATTTAATTGGCATCTGGCGTAATGATATTCGCCTTTTCAGTCGACATCGTGCAGCTTGCCTTCCTATAATACGCGCATTGCAAATTCCCCCCCTCAAATTACTTAGTGAGAGAACTGGCAACATGGAAATCTTACGAGGTGCGCCTGCGCTATCCGAGTTTCGTATCAGCAAATTGAAGGATACTTTTGCTGAAAAATCCCTCCCTGTGCAAGATATTTATGCTGAATATA
>QKFI01000152.1 GCA_003251455.1 Tolumonas sp. | reverse complement strand
GCGCTAGTGAAGATGCTCATATAAAAAATGTAAATGAATTAATTAACCATATTGAGAAAAATAATGGTGAAATTAATAAAATAGAAACCGTATATAAAAACAGTGATGATAAATCAGTATTAATTCATTTCAATGTGACCGATTTGACTAGCATTGCGATGATTAAAGATTCTGTAGAATCACAATATGGTAATAAATATGTTCAGTTTATGGATGAAATTACTCACTTGCATTTAGGTGGTAAATTAGAGTCCAAATTAAAAAACAGCATTAATAATATGTCTGATCTGGCAAAGGTTTATACGCCGGGTGTTGCTCAAGTTTGTATGGAGATCGCGCATAATCCTGAACGTGCTTATGATCTGACCATCAAGAAAAATACAGTTGCAGTGGTTTCTGATGGCACTGCAGTCCTGGGTTTAGGGGATATAGGCCCTGAAGCGGCAATGCCGGTTATGGAAGGGAAAGCTGCACTATTCAAGCAGTTCGCGGATGTGGACGCATTTCCGATTTGTCTGGATACCAAAGACACGGAAGAAATTATTTCGATTGTGAAAGCATTGGCACCATCATTTGGTGGGATCAACCTTGAAGATATCTCGGCACCGCGCTGTTTTGAGATTGAAGAACGTCTGAAGCAAGAACTGGATATTCCAGTATTCCATGACGATCAACACGGTACAGCGGTCACGGTATTAGCCGGTTTCCTGAACGCGCTGAAAGTAGTGAAAAAAGATATTGCGGATGTCAAAGTCATCCTGGTTGGGATCGGTGCTGCGGGTATTGCTGTTTCCAAAATGCTGCTCAGTGCCGGTGTGAAAAACCTGATTGGTGTGGATCGCAATGGCGCAATCTTCCGTGGTGAGCCCTATGCAAACAATGCCTGGAATGAATATGCCCAGATCACGAATCCAAACAATCAGCAAGGGCTGTTATCTGACGTGATTCCAGGCGCAGATGTTTTCATCGGCTTGTCTGGTCCGGGTGTGCTGAAAGTCGAAGACCTTCAGAAAATGGCAAAAGATCCGATCGTGTTTGCGATGGCGAATCCGGCACCAGAAATTTCACCTGAAGTGGCAGCACCTTATGTTCGCGTCATGGCAACGGGTCGTTCCGATTATCCGAATCAGCTCAACAATGTGTTGTGCTTCCCTGGTATTTTCCGTGGCGCTTTAGATTCTGGCGCACGTCAAATCACGGAAGAAATGAAACTGGCGGTCGCAAAAGCAATTGCGGATACGGTGTCAGAAGACGAACTGAACGAGAATTACATCATTCCGGATATTTTTAACCCTCAAGTGGTTAAGAAGGTGAGTGCTGCGGTTGCCGACGTTGCCTATCAGAGTGGTGTTGCCAAAATTCGCAGTAATAAACTCGAAAATCTGACTGTCTGATCCAAAGATATATGTGTTAAAAGGGATGTAAAAGCGCACGTTCCGTCTAAATGCTGGTTCCCGGGTGTTTAGACGAAACGTGCGGGATTCTCTCTGTCAGAAGGTACTTCTCTGGTGTTTAAAAAGTCGTCACCATTCACACTTCGCACCACCATCACGCTGCTGGTCTGCATTGTCATTGCGGTCGTTCTTTTTGCGTCCCACGCTGTTTACGTCACCCAAACCACCAAACTCAGTCAAAACGGGTTGGAAGAAAAAGTCATTGCGGTTGCACATACGTTGGCAGAAACACCTTTTGTCGGTGAGGCATTAGTCAACCAAGAGAAACAATCTCAATTGCAGACATTTATCGAAGCAGTTAGAAAGAAAAATGATCTGCTATTTATTGTGGTGATGGATATGCAGGGGATCCGTCATACCCATCCTGACCAGAGCAAAATAGGCAAACATTTTATCGGCGGCGATGAAGTCCGCGCATTACTCGGGGTGGAAACCCTATCCGAAGCAAAAGGTTCACTGGGAGACTCATTAAGGGTCTTTTCGCCTATTTATCTGAATCATCAACAAATCGGAGCCATTGCGGTCGGGATTTCAACCGTCAAAATACAAGCAGTGATCGCTGCGAACCGCTGGTTTACCTATCTTGCATTGTTGTGTGGCGGCAGTCTTGGCGCCATTGGTGCCTTTTATCTGGCGCGCAAAATTAAAGCGATCATGTTTGGTTTAGAACCTTTTGAAATTGCCAATTTGTTGGAAGAACGTAGCGCCATGCTGCAATCAATTCGCGAAGGTGTGATAGCAGTGGACAAGCAATCCAACATCACGCTGATCAACGACGAGGCAAAACGATTACTACGACAGAACGGTTCAGTCGAAATGCTTTTATCGAAAGAAAGCAGTAAGCATTGGCCAAAATTATTACATCTCAAGGATGTGCTTGAATCCGGCGTTTCCCGACAGGATGAGGAGCTTGTCTTTAATGGCATGACATTGTTAACCAGTAGTGTACCCGTGAAGGTGAATGGGGTTATCGTCGGTGCCGTCGTGTCGTTCCGGGATAAAACAGAAGTCAGCCAACTGGTACAGCGATTAAGTGGTATCTCAAACTATGCAGAGGCATTACGTCTGCAAGCACATGAGTTTATGAATAAATTACATGTGATTCTCGGCATGGTGAATATTAAGGCGTATGACCAGCTGGAGCATTACATCATGGGGGTTGCTGAACATTACCACAGTGAAGTTGGCACGCTGGTTCGGCAGATCAAAGACCCGGTGATTGCTGGATTTATGCTCGGGAAGATCAATCGGGCACGTGAACTTGGAATTGACCTTTCGGTCACAGAAGAAAGTTATCTTCCTGAATCAACTCAGCCTACCATCACACATGAATTGGTTACGGTTTTAGGAAATTTGCTGGAAAATTCGATGGAAATGCTGACCGGGCACCCAAGTGCCGCGATCTCGGTGGCGTTGGATTATGAAGATGGCAATCTGATGTGTGTTGTCAAAGATAATGGTGATGGCATCGACCCAGAAGTTTTACCTTATATTTTTGAGCAGGGAGTTTCCACCAAAGGGGAAGGGCGAGGGTTGGGGTTGTATCTGGTGAAACAAAGCCTGACCAAGCTCGGCCACAGTACGATAGAATGTAAAAACAATCCGGGGCGCGGTGTTTGTTTCATCGTGACATTACCGTAC
>QKFI01000351.1 GCA_003251455.1 Tolumonas sp. | reverse complement strand
GCATCTTGGTTCTGCATTTTCTGACCAGCAATTGAGTAACCGCCCACACGAACTTTGAGGGATGATGCCATGTACTGTTCTCTGTTGGTGATTGGAAAAACGAAACGGCTATATAAAAATAGCCGTTTCTGTTTATGTAAGAGAAGGAATTAACTGACTTTAATCAATTCAACGGTGCCATCTTCATTCACTTCAGCCATATGACCTTTTGGCTCATTCAGATAAAGCAAGGCGACAAATCCAATAACAGCAGTTCCCGCAATCACCATAAAGAATGTGGAGTAATCAACTAGTGATAATACGGTCAGATAAAATACTGCGCCCGTATTGCCATAGGCACCAGTCATGCCCGCAATCTGCCCGGTTAAACGGCGTTTGATCAGCGGTACAACCGCAAAAACAGCCCGGTTAAACGGCGTTTGATCAGCGGTACAACCGCAAAAACAGCACCTTCACCAGCTTGAACGAAGAATGAACAAGCCATCGCAGCAATGACAGCAATCAGCAGTGGCCATGAGCTATCAATCATCGACATCACACCATAACCTACTGCTAAACCAGCAGTTAGTATCAGCAAGGTTTTCTTGCGGCCGAAACGGTCACTGATCCAACCACCGCCCGGGCGTGACATCAAATTCATAAATGCATAGGCGGATGCAACGAGACCTGCATATACCATATCTAAGCCAAATACTTCAGAGAAGAACAGCGGCAACATGGATACGACAGCCAGCTCTGACCCGAAGGTTGCAAAATACAGCACATTCAATACCGCTACTTGTTTAAATTGATAGCGTTGCACTTCTGGGATTTCAGTATGGAATACTTCACGGTTCACTGAATAAGCGCTGTAACAGTCATAAGCAAAAATGACTGCGAGACCTGCATAAATTATTAATGCAGCAGACTCTGAAATTAGCGATACACCTGAAGGAGACAATTTCCAATCTAGTAATACTAAAGCCGCATACATGGGTAACTTCATGAAAATCAGAAGTGCAAAATCGCTTTTGCTGGTGACTTCAAGACCACCAATCTTCTTCGGTTTGAAATAGGTTGAACCCTTCGGTGTATCCGAAACGTTGAAATACCAGATAAAGCTGAAGATGAAGCATAAAACGCCCGAAATCGCGACAGCATAACGCCAGCCTTCATCACCACCAAAAATCAGTGCAATCGTTGGTAAGGTCATTGCTGCTGCAGCGGAACCAAAGTTCCCCCAACCGCCATAAATGCCTTCAGCAGTGCCAAGCTCGTTTGCAGGGAACCATTCACTCACCATACGAATGCCGATCACAAAGCCTGCGCCGACAAAACCAAGCAGGAAGCGTGCAATCGCGAGTTGCGCAAAATCAGTTGCAAAGGCAAACCAGAAGCAGGGTAGGCTGCTCAAAAAAAGCAATGCTGCATAGGTGAGGCGAGGGCCAAACTTATCGGTCAGCATTCCTATGACAATACGGGCTGGGATCGTGAGTGCGACGTTGAGGATCAAAAGTGTTTTCACTTCAGGCATGGTTATGCCAAGTGTCTTGGCGATTGAACCAAGCAGTGGTGCATGGTTAAACCAAACCACAAAAGTGATAAAAAAGGCGATCCAACTTAAGTGCAGGATCTTCATCTTCCCTGTAAACGAAAGCAGATTAAATGAGTTTTTTTGCATCATTTTAACTTCCAGGTTGTTGTATAAAACAAAAGGCGCCCGATTTGCGACTGAACACCACACGTAGCGTAATGTTTCAGTGCAAAATCGAGCGCCTTTGCTCAAAATTAGTGCGTATTGTATGGTTTACTGCTTACTCTGAAGCACATTGGTTCAAACGTAATATGCTTCAATTCAACCAATTAACTGATTTTATTGAAGATAAAATCAGGAGGACATGTATTATCAACAGTACAGTCCAGTAAACATATAAACTATATGCAGGTTATGTGCCTATAATACGGCGAGTTGTATTCTGTATAGCAGTTAGAAATTGAAAGGATGATATACTGGCGATGTTTGTTTTCTGCGTTTTGTTAATTGATCATGCCTAATTCAGTTAAAGCTAGTTCGCTGGTGCTCCCGCAAGGTGACTGGTTAACCGTTTATGACTATCTGTGTTTCCGTTTTCAAACTGTGTCGGCAGATGAATGGACTGATCGTTTCCACCGTGAAAAAGTATTCGATGAAAATAACTTTCCGATCCCACTAAAAACACGCTTTGAATCAGGAAAGCGCATTTACTATTACCGAGAAATCAGCAATGAATCAGTCATTCCGTTTACTGAAAGTATCATCTACCAGGATGAACATATTTTAGTTGCGGACAAACCACATTTTTTACCTGTAGTGCCTTCCGGAAGTTATGTGAGGGAAACGTTATTATCCAGACTGATTCAGAAAACCAATAATCCGGATCTTCAGCCACTACATCGGATCGATCGGCATACTGCTGGTTTGGTGTTGTTTTCAGTGAATAAACAAACCAGAGGCACATATCAGTCATTATTCAGCCAGCAGCGTATTCATAAGCGCTATGAAGCGATAGCACCAGCTTTGCCTGATCTGAGCTTCCCACATGTTCGGCAGTCTCGAATCGTGCAAGGGGAGCAGTTTTTTCTCTCACAAGAAATAGCTGGCGATATCAATGCGATTACTGAAATTAGCGTTGTAGAAAAACA
This sequence comes from Tolumonas sp., assembly GCA_003251455.1. GTDB lineage: Bacteria > Pseudomonadota > Gammaproteobacteria > Enterobacterales > Aeromonadaceae > Tolumonas. The sequence goes on along the minus strand of QKFI01000351.1, from coordinate 841 downwards.
AACTCAATTCTGGAAGTATCAAATCAAGCCGATTACAGGGAAGAAACATCAGATACGACTCCATATGTCCGCACTCGGGGCATCACTGATGAATGATTGTTTTTATCCGAAGGTTGATGATGGACTTGGAGCGGATTTTGATCGACCCCTACAACTCTTAGCCAAGAATCTGGAATTCATCGATCCTCTGGGCGGGAATCATTTTTCTTTTGAAAGTACTTTGCAGCTTGTGTTCTAGTCGATATGACAACAAAAAAGCCAGTTTCTATAACTGGCTTTTTTCTCAACGAATCAACATTACTCAGCAATTAACTGATATTGATCGCGCAGGATGTCGATAATTTCCTGTTTAGGATTGTCACTTAATGCTAATGGTTTACCAATGATTTTTTCGGCAATACCAACATAAGTGTTAGAGATATCCATCATTACGCTGACAGGTAATGCATTGTCCTGAGCCAGTGCTTTACGTTCAGGCATACGATCTTTATTTAACAGAATGTCCGGATCAGGGAAGTTATTTAATAACCACTGACGGAAACCTTCTTTAGATTGCTCAATGATTTTACCTTCGCGGTAAGATGCACCTTCCCAGATACGTGAACTGTCCGGTGTACCAACTTCGTCCATGTAAATCAGTTTATCGTTACCAGCGGCATCTTTGACATAACCAAATTCAAATTTGGTATCGACAAAGATTTCATCCAATTCAGCCAATGCATCGCTAATCACATTGAAACCTTCTTTGAGCAACTTCTCATACTGGTCAATGTCATTCAGGCTAAGGAAATTAAATGCTTGATAGTGACGTTCGATATCAGCACGAGAAACGTTGACATCA
>QKFI01000215.1 GCA_003251455.1 Tolumonas sp. | reverse complement strand
CCGGTGAGAATGGCACTACTCATAGCGCGATATTGCTGAACATCTGATCTGGCCTCAGGACCCGTGATCCATTGGCTCTGTCCATTCGCCAATGCTGTTTTGCCATCCAGACTTGCAGCCAGTTTTAGACGTACAAATGGCAGTCCGGTCTTCATTCGCTTAATAAATCCAGGATTTAATGCTTCAGCATCTTCCTGCATCAGGCCTGATTGAACAGAAATACCAGCATCAGCAATACGTTTTAGTCCTCGTCCTGACACTTGAGGATTCGGATCTTCCATCGCTGCAACAACACGGCTCACACCAGCCTTAATCAGCGCATCTGCACAAGGTGGCGTGCGGCCAAAATGGGAACAGGGTTCAAGCGTTACATACGCTGTTGCACCTTTTGCCTTTTCCCCCGCCATTCTTAAGGCATGGACCTCAGCATGTGGTTCACCAGCACGGAAATGGAAACCTTCACCGACAATCTGTTGTTCATTCACGATGACACAACCAACGTTCGGGTTTGGTGATGTTGTGAAACGTCCTTTTCGAGCTAATTGAATCGCTCGGGACATAAACTGATAATCTTCCGGACTAAACAATTATTTCTCCAGGCGAGCGATTTCTTCGCCAAACTCACGAATATCCTCAAAAGAACGATATACAGAAGCGAAACGAATATAAGCAACCTTATCAAGTTGTTTTAATTCTTCCATCACCAGATTTCCGATGATTTTGGACATAATTTCCCGTTCACCAGTTGCCCTCAGGCTTGATTTGATCCGGTTAATACTTTCTTCGATCGATTCAGTACTCACTGGGCGTTTTTCTAAAGCTCTTTGAATACCATTCCGTAATTTTTCTTCATTAAATGGCTCACGCACACCGTTGCTTTTGATCACACGAGGCATTACCAACTCAGCCATTTCAAATGTTGTGAACCGTTCATGACACACTAAACACTCACGACGACGGCGAACCTGATGACCATCAGAAACCAAACGGGAATCAATGACTTTTGTATCGTCAGCATTACAAAATGGACAGTGCATTCATTTTATTTCCAATAATCTTTTCTACAGTCTAACAGAGATCACAAAAAGGCGATAATGAGCCTCATGCACAAAAAGGTCTCTCAGTAATAATTAATGATATATGGACGAAAACGCCTAAATTAAACAGGCAACGCCAATGAAAGATAAAATTTTAACTGAGGAAGAACTGGAGATGCTACGTAACTTAACCGTTACTACATCGAGTCAGACAGATCCCATCGATATATCATCTCCTGAATTCCGCGCGCTTCTCTTAAAGGCGAAAAAAATCAGGTTGGAAATACTTTTCCCTCAACATCATTTAAGTTTTCCGATTGATGCCGAGCTATTCAAGCAATTTGTCTCATTGCCACTTGGTGTACCAGATATTTATGAGGTTGCCACCAAATATTATCGTCATTGGCGATTACAAAAACCGGAACACCTATCGCTGATGGATAAGTACCATATCCCTTTGCCATTTGAAATTATCAATATATCGCCAAGAGGACTATTCGTTTCGTCGGAGCAAGACATTTTGTCTATTAATCAAAATTTTCGGGCAATTTTGAAAATGGAAGACGAGCTAATCAATATTGAAGGAACAGTGATTAGACGTCAGCAGAAAGCAGACAAAGGTTTTGGATGGGCCATAGCACTACACCTCAGTTCAGAGGCATATGCAAAATTACAATCTTATATTTTTGCAGTCCATAACGCTCGAATGAATGAAGGTGATGAGTCATATGAGATATAAAAAAAGCCGGAATAACAAGTATCTCCGGCTTTTTCAACGTTATGCGAGATTACGCATAGACAGGGAAACGTTTGCAGATTTCCAGTACTTTTGAACGAATAGCAGCAATAACTGCTTCGTCAGTATGGTTATCTAAAACATCACAGATCCAGCCAGCCAGCTCTTTCGCTTCAGCTTCTTTAAAGCCACGACGAGTGATTGATGGTGAACCAATACGGATACCAGAGGTCACGAATGGTGAACGTGGGTCATTAGGCACTGCGTTTTTGTTTACAGTGATATTCGCCAGACCCAGCGCAGCGTCAGCCTCTTTACCAGTCAATTCACGGTCAGTGAAATCAACCAAGAACAAGTGGTTTTCTGTACCGCCAGATACGATTTTGTAACCGCGAGACAGGAACACTTCAACCATTGCTTTTGAATTTTTCACAACTTGCTGCTGATAAGCTTTGAACTCTGGTTCCATCGCTTCTTTGAACGCCACCGCTTTACCAGCGATTACGTGCATTAAAGGACCGCCCTGTGAGCCAGGGAATACGGCAGAGTTCAGACGTTTGTGCAGATCTTCATCATTCACACCAGAAAGAATCAGACCGCCACGTGGACCAGCTAATGTTTTGTGAGTTGTAGTTGTCACAACATGAGCATGCGGAACTGGGTTTGGATAAACGCCTGCAGCGACCAGACCTGCAACGTGAGCCATATCAACAAACAGGTATGCGCCAACTTTATCAGCGATCTCACGCATTTTTGCCCAGTCAACAACACCTGAGTATGCAGAGAAACCACCCAGAACCATTTTTGGTTTATGCTCAAGTGCTAAACGCTCAAGTTCTGCGTAGTCGATTTTACCGTTTTCGTCGATACCGTAAGGAATCACGTTGTACAGTTTACCAGAGAAGTTCACTGGTGAACCGTGAGTCAAGTGACCACCATGTGCCAGATTCATCCCCAGAACAGTATCACCTGGCTGTAACAGAGCCATGTAAACGGCAGCATTCGCTTGTGAACCTGAGTGTGGTTGTACGTTTGCATAAACAGCACCGAACAGCTTTTTCGCACGCTCGATAGCCAGTGTTTCCGTTTTGTCTACGAACTCGCAACCACCGTAATAGCGTTTGCCTGGATAGCCTTCCGCATATTTGTTGGTTAATTGTGATCCCTGCGCTTGCATTACACGTGGGCTCGTGTAGTTTTCAGAAGCAATCAGTTCGATATGCTCTTCCTGACGCTGTGTTTCCTCCACGATTGAAGCCCACAGCTCCGGATCATAATCGGCGATGTTCATATCACGCTTCAGCATTATTTAATGTCTCCTGACTCATGGCGTC
>QKFI01000108.1 GCA_003251455.1 Tolumonas sp. | reverse complement strand
GCAATACCATTGGTGATCGTTATCTCAGGAATATCATCCAGATACAGTGGTAATTCATCAGAGATGAATGATTGAACAACATCGCGTATTTGTAAAGCGATCGGCATAACAACCAAGGCAGAGACGATCAGGAGATAAGCTGCACCATATCCACGCCACTGCTTTACAACTTCCTGATAGAGAACTTTGGAAAAAAAAGACAGCCAGAGCGCTCGCCACCAACTCAGTTTTTGCACGATGCATAACTCCTTTCAATAAGCATGTTTGCCAGATATTTTTCGCTAGCATAGCAGTTTATCAGTACAAAATCAGGTGGTTACAAAAGACACCGTCAGTTAAAAATGGTTGCAAAAATTAAACAGGATTTACTTACAAAATTAATCTGATTCAATATTTGTGAGTTTCATCATGGTAGACTGCTTCCCCCTTTATTCTCGGTGACATCATGGCTGCATTATTACATCAGGTTTATCTTTCTACGCCTTTGTTTATTCTGGTTTTCGTTGGCTATGGTGTAATGCGTTGGGCCAAATGGCCAAAAGTGATGTCTGAGTCCTTGTCACGTTTTGTGTTCTCACTGGCGTTACCTGCCATGTTGTTTCATATGATGAGCGATTTTTCAACATTGCCGCCTGTTGATGCTCGATTGCTGATTGCTTATTTCGGCAGTTGCTTACTGGTTTTTTTACTGAGCCGTCTTATTGCTTGGAAAGGGTTTAAGCTGGATGGTGTTTCGCAATCTGTGTTTGCATTGGGGGGTATTTTTTCAAATAACTCCATGCTCGGGCTGCCATTAGCAAAAATGATGTTAGGGAATGCTGCGCTACCATCGGTTGCATTAGTTCTCGTATTCAATTCATTGATTTTATGGACACTGGTGACTATTTCCGTCGAGTTTGCCCGAAATGGCCGTTTTTCAATGCGCGGTTTTTTCCAGACAGTGAAAAATGTCCTTAAAAACCCAATCGTATTTGGCATTTTAACTGGCACTGCATGGGGTTTAACTGGGTGGCACCTTCCTTATCTCTTCGATAAGTCTATTAGCATGATCAGTAACTCAGCGGCACCGATGGCTCTACTTGCTTTAGGGATGGGTCTCGCAGAATACGGAATTGGTGGTAACTGGTCACAGTCAATTTCTGTATGTATGTTGAAATTGGTTGCGCATCCGTTATTAGCTTGGGCGATTGCTCGCTTTATCGGATTGCCGACACTGGAAACACAAGCAATCGTCTTGTTAGCTTCAATTGCGACAGGTGTGAATGTTTATTTGATGGCTCGTCAGTTTAAAACCATGGAAGGGGTGATGGCGACAAGTCTGCTCTTGTCGACTTTACTTTCGGCGCTCTCAACGCCGCTATGTGTTTTGCTTGCAGGCTAAGCTATGATGCTGTTATTGGTCACCGATTCAGTTGAAAGGAAAATACATGTCTCAGGTAACAATTTACCATAACCCTAAATGTGGCACTTCTCGTAATACACTGGCGATGATTCAGAACGCAGGCATTGAACCAAACGTGATTTTATATCTGGAGAATCCTCCTACACGTGATGAGTTGGTGAAATTGATTGCGGATATGGGGATCAGTGTTCGTGAAGTTTTACGTGAAAAATGCGATCCATATACAGAGTTAGGATTGGCCGATCCGAAATGGACCGATGAGCAACTGATCGATTTTATGATGCAACATCCGATTCTGATCAATCGTCCAATTGTCGTGACTGAAATCGGAACGAAACTGTGCCGGCCTTCAGAGTTGGTACTAGATATTCTGCCGACTGCACAACAAGGTGCTTTCACGAAAGAAGATGGTGAAAAAGTGGTTGATGCTGAAGGGAAACGCTTAGTCTAAGGTATTTTATTCAGCTAATAGAAAGGCCTGTTATGCAGGCCTTTTCTATCTTTGTTATCGGTGTAGGAATTGCTGAATCTGAGCTTCCAATCCGGAACTATCCAGTTGCAGAAGTTGATAAATTTCTTCTTGGGTTCCTTGTTCAATAAACTGATCCGGTATACCAATATTTAATACTGGTTTCAGTTGTCTCTGCGTCATCATCCATTCATTCACAGCTGAACCCGCTCCACCATGAACAGCATTTTCCTCAATCGTGACAAAAATATCGTGTTCAGCTAATAACGATTGCAGGAGTTCTGTATCCAATGGTTTAACAAAGCGCATATCGACAAGGGTTGCATCTAATTTATCTGCGACTGGTTTAGCTTGTTGCAGCAAGGTTCCAAAACACAATAAAGCGATTCCCTGACCCTGCCGGACGATTTTCCCCTTGCCAATCGGGAGTGTTTCTAGTGAATGACCTGCAGCTACGCCAGTACCAGATCCTCGTGGATAACGCACTGCTGCGGGTGTATTTGCCTGGTACCCCGTTGAAAGCATTTTCCGGCATTCCAATTCATCAGATGGTGTCATGATGATCATATTTGGAACAGAACGCAGGAAGCTGATATCAAAAGCACCTTGATGTGTTGGACCATCAGCACCAACCAGTCCCGCTCGATCGATTGCAAATAGTACAGGCAGATTTTGTATCGCAACATCGTGGATGACCTGATCATAAGCGCGTTGCAGGAAGCTGGAATAAATGGCCACAACAGGTTTCATGCCTTCAATCGCAAGCCCTGCTGCGAAGGTCACTGCATGCTGTTCTGCTATTGCGACATCAAAATAACGATCCGGATATTTCTGAGAGAAACCAACCATACCCGAGCCTTCTCGCATTGCAGGTGTAATACCGACCAGCTTCGAATCAGCGCCAGCCATGTCGCAAAGCCACTGACCAAAGATATGAGAGAAAGTTGGTTTAGCGTTAGCGGCTTTTGGTAGACAATCCTCTTCTGGATTAAATTTTGGCACACCGTGATAACCAATCGGATCTTTTTCTGCCGGCTCGTAGCCTTTCCCTTTTTTGGTCATCACATGTAACAGTTGAGGGCCGCATGTTTTTCAGTGTTTTGACGAGCGCTTTAATGTCATGACCATCAATTGGGCCAATGTAATTGAAGCCGAGTTCTTCAAACAGTGTGCCAGGGATGACCATGCCTTTGAGATGTTCTTCTGCCCGGCGGGCCAGTTCTTTCACTGGTGGCAAACCAGCTAATACTTTTTTTCCACCTTCACGTAAGGTGGTGTAAGTCGAGCTCGATAACCATTTCGCGAGATGATTATTCAGTGCGCCGACGTTTTCTGATATCGACATTTCATTGTCATTCAGGATCACGAGTAAATCTTCATGCAAATC
>QKFI01000240.1 GCA_003251455.1 Tolumonas sp. | reverse complement strand
TATTGATGCCACTGTTGATCAGTTAGGGGATGATTTTGATGCACCTCGCGCTGCAGCTTCAAGAAAAAAAGGTTTTATTGGTTTGGTAACTGCGATTGCAATTGCTGCAGGTAGTTATGGTGCCTATTACTATTTTATTGGTTCGCGCTATGTCAGCACCGATAACGCCTATACAGCGGCGGAGGTGGCTGAAGTAACGCCTGCGGTTGGCGGTATCGTTCAGGCGGTGAATGTGGTTGATACACAACACGTAAAAAAAGGTGAGGTGTTAGTTCAGATCGATGATACCGATGCAAAACTGGCTTTGGTGCAAGCTGAAGCCGATCTTGGCTTGGCAAAGCGTCGAGTGCGCAGTTATTTGGCGAATGATGAAGGTTTAGCTGCACAAGTGAAAGCGCGTGAAGCAGATGAGAAACAGGCACAGGCACGTCTGGCTGCAGCACAGGCTGATTTCAATAAAGCGCAGGTTGATTTAAAACGCCGTGAAGCACTGGTGAAATCTGGCTCTGTTTCTGGTGAAGAACTGACAAATGCGCGTAATGGCTTGATTCAGGCTGAAGCAAATCTGAATGCGACGAAAGCTGCAGCAGCGCAGGCGGTTGCAAATCGTTTATCCACTATTGGTTCGAAGAAAGCCAATGCTGCACAGATTGTGGATACCACCGTTGATACGAACCCTGAAGTGCGTTTAGCGCAGGCGCGTCTGGAACAGGCGAAAGTTGATCTGGAACGAACCGTCATTAAAGCACCGGTGGATGGCGTTGTCGCAAAACGTCTGGTTCAGGTTGGTCAGCGTGTTCAGCCAGGTGCGCCACTGCTGAGCGTTGTTCCACTTCAGAATGTTCATGTTGATGCAAACTTTAAAGAAGTGGAATTACGTGATGTGAAAATTGGTCAGCCAGTAGAAATAACGGCTGATCTCTATGGTGACAAGGTTGTGTATCACGGCGTGGTGAGCGGCTTATCTGGTGGCACGGGCTCTGCGTTTTCCATGATCCCCGCACAGAACGCGACCGGTAACTGGATCAAAGTGGTTCAGCGTTTACCTGTTCGTATCACGTTGAATAAAAAAGAATTGGCTGAACGACCACTGCAAGTTGGTTTATCAATGGAAGCAACTATTGATACATCGCAAGCTGAAATACATAGTGCAATCGCTGAAAACGCGAACTTATCATCTGCTCATCAGGGCTAAGGCGGGCAGGCAATGAGTCAGAGTCAAACTGCTCAGGATAATTTCCCGCAGCCTTTGTCCGGTGGTGCGCTGGCGCTTGGGGCGATCTGTCTGGCGATGGCAAACTTTCTGGCAATTCTGGATACGACGATTGCAAACGTTTCTGTCTCCAATATCGCTGGTAGTTTGGGAACATCAACCAGTCAGGGAACCTACGTCATTACGTCATATGCGGTTGCCGAAGCGATTTCGGTGCCGCTCACCGGTTGGTTGTCTTCTCGTTTTGGGGCGCTCCGGGTTTTTGTCACCTGTCTGATCATGTTCGGGATATTTTCGACACTGTGCGGCATGGCGACGAGCATGAATATGCTGGTGTTGTTCCGCGTGTTTTTGGGATTTTCCGGCGGTCCGTTGATGCCATTATCGCAAACGCTGATGATGCGAATTTTCCCACGGGATAAAAGCCATGCAGCGATTGGGATCTGGAGTATGACCACCCTGGTTGCACCGATCATGGGGCCGATCCTAGGCGGCATTCTTTGTGACCAATATAGCTGGCCATACATCTTTATCTGTAAAACGCCTTTCGCGATCCTTGCAGGACTGATGTGCTGGAAATTACTGCAGCGTTTTGAAACGAAGACGACGAAATCACGTATTGATATTGTTGGTTTGATCTTGCTGGTTGTGTGGGTTGCTGCGCTACAGATCATGCTGGACGAAGGTAAAGACCATGATTGGTTCGCGTCAACGCGCATCGTGACATTAGCAATTATTGCTGCGATTGGGTTTATCTCTTTCCTGATCTGGGAACTCACAGAACGAAATCCGGTCGTGGATTTGAAAGTGTTCCGACACCGGGGATTCACGACCAGTATGGTGACGCTTTCACTAGGATTTGGTGCGTTCTTTGGAATCACGGTACTTACACCATTGTGGTTGCAGATCTATATGGGATATACGGCCACGATTGCCGGCTATTCGACGGCCATGATGGGAGTGCTGGCCGTGTTTCTGGCACCAGCAATTGCGAATCTGGCAACGAAGATTGACCCTCGACCGTTGGTCTTTCTGGGCGTGCTCTGGTTAGGTGGATGGACGTTGTTCCGTAGCTTTGGCGATATGAACATGACCTTCTTCCAGATCAGTTATCCGATGTTTTTTCAGGGGATAGGCATGCCGTTATTCTTTGTGCCACTGACCGGGATTGCGCTTGGGTGTGTGCTTGATCGCGAGATGGATTCGGCTGCAGGATTGATGAACTTCATCCGAACCTTATCAGGCGCATTTGCAACGTCGATGGTGAACACAACCTGGGAAAATCAAACTCGATATGTTCATTCAGAATTAGCTGGATTGACCGATCGGGGAGCGCATGCAACACAAGCCATGCTGAATAATGGAATGCAGTTAGGGCAGATCCGAGGCTCAATGGATTGGTTGTTACAGGGCCAAAGTGTCATGGTGGCTACCAATCAGATATTTATGGCAATCGCAGTGATTTTCAGTATTGCAGCATTTGTCATTTGGTTTGCGCCTAAACCGAGGGTTGTCGATACATCTGCGGTTCATTAAATCATCGTCATCTTTTCTTGTGTGGTGTTAGTTGCCGGTCTTATGACCGGCTTTTTTGTATTTGTATTTCTTCAAAATCCTGCCAATTCGATTATTGATCTGGCTATACGATAAAGGTTGTCCTTGTCTGAACATCTTATAGTCGTCATCAGTGTAAAAGCATGAATTCAAGCAAAACGACCGAGGTAATAATGAGCAAGATTGAATTGAATGCAGCAGTGATGGCCGAAATTAATAAGTCGTCGAGGTTGCTGAATACCTGTGGCAACGTGAGTGGGCAGAACGTAATGGTGGCAACATTTCAGTTGATGTGACAGAGATCTTTGGTGCATTACCTGATGATTTATCTTCGTTCCCTCACTGCCAATTGAGCATGGTTGGTGCGGATGCAGGCTTCCCGAAAGATAGTGCACTACATGTATTTTACGTAAAAGGTACCGGCGAACGTATTCGTGAGTTGCGTGATCCATCGCTGGCTGGTTGCGTGCTCTGCATTGATGAAGAAGCCAAAGGCTACTATATCCTGTGGGGCGGCCGTGGTCGTGATGACTTCAAACCAACCAGCGAGTTTATTTCTCACGTTGAAATCGTCATGGATAAACAGCGTTCAGGTTCAAAAGATCGTTGTGTCGTTCATACACATCCTTTGGAACTCATCGCATTATCTCATCATCC
>QKFI01000067.1 GCA_003251455.1 Tolumonas sp. | reverse complement strand
AGCAAATCTGCACCTCGTACGACTTCAGTGATACCACTGTCGGCATCATCAATGACTACAGCCAGATTGTAAGCATATAAGCCGTCTCTGCGTTTCAGTATGAAGTCTTCTGCTGCAAGGCGAGGGTCAATCTGAATGTTACCCAATAATTCATCCTGGAAGCTCAGGTGAGGCCTATCAACAATTAAACGAACTGCGGCATTGGTCGCATCGTGATGAAGATATCTGCATGTACCGGGATAGAATCCACCTGCAGCATGGATCTGAGCCCTTGTACAAACACAGTAATAAGTTTTTCCGCCTTGATGGAACTGGTTCAGGATCTCCTGATATCGGTCATGTCGCTGGCTTTGATAGATAAGATCTCCATCCCAATGTAAGCCGAAACGTTCCAACGTTCGCAGGATGCTGTCTGCAGCCCCTGGTTGTTCCCGTGGCGGATCTAAATCTTCAATCCGGACCAGCCATTTCCCTTTGAGCGAATGGGCTCTTAAATAACTGCCGAGGGCAGCAATTAATGAACCAAAATGGAGTGGGCCAGAGGGAGATGGGGCAAAACGACCGATATAGCTCATAGACATTTTTCAGAAAGAGAAAAGGGAGCCTAAGCTCCCTCTTTCATAAAACCGGGATTAACCGACCAACTGTTTTTCTTTGATTTCAGCCAGTGTCTTACAGTCAACACACAGCTCAGCAGTTGGGCGCGCTTCAAGACGACGGATACCGATTTCAATACCGCAGGATTCGCAGTAACCGAAATCGTCCTCTTCCAGTTTTTTCAGGGTTTTTTCGATTTTCTTGATCAGTTTACGTTCACGGTCACGTGCACGTAATTCCAGAGCAAACTCTTCTTCCTGTGCTGCACGGTCGACTGGATCAGGGAAGTTTGCTGCTTCATCTTTCATGTGGTCTACAGTGCGATCCACTTCTTCACGTAACTGGACTTTCCATGCTTCCAGAATTTTACGGAAGTGTTCTTTCTGCTTGTCATTCATGTATTCCTCACCAGGTTGAACCTGATAAGGGCTGACACCCGCGATGGCCAGCGGACCCAGCGATTTGTTATTTTCTGCTGACATGCCTATCTCCTACGTTAACATGACACAGCACGTCACTGTGTGCTGGCGATAAAATTTGAGGCCGGTATCTATATCAGAAGCTGCCTCATCTCGCAAACTTGTTGGTAAAAAATATTTACCAAACGTGAAACTGCATCACATGTTATAAACCATAACTTTAGTTGGCAAAATTGCCTAAATCCGGCTCCCATTTATGGGGGGCGTTTCCCATGTTTTCAATCCCCCGGATTTAAAAATTTCTGTAAATCAATTGCCGGTAAAAGATCTAAATTAAATATAAGCTTTGCTTCCCTGAATTGTGCAGTTTATATCGCAGAAATATGAGCAAACAGTAATTTTATTTTGTTTTCAGTAAATGTTCGGAGAGTGGCACATATTTGACGCCACTTGGCGATGAGATTGATTCATAAAGACAAAATCGATCCGGATGAAAACGTAGTTTTCCAGGAACGACCCGCGGCAGTTCCCTCACTTTTCTGAAGAGTGTGATATGTGGGCGATAGACGGTTTGAGGAATGACTAATCCCAATCGCTTGCGTAATGCATCCTGTAAGTCATTCACCAAATGAGAAAGTGGATCCGGAATAAAAGAAGGGCCGATCCAGACACATTTTGCACGAGAGAAAAGACCAAAGTGATCCAGATAGAGTGTAAATGGTTTTGCCTGGATTGATTTCGCAATTCTGATTAAACGAGGGATCTGGTTTTCTTCCGTAGTGCCGAGAAAATGAAGTGTCAGATGAAAGTTTGCCGGTTTTACCGGCTTGTGCTCGGCTGTCAGCGTGAGTTGTCGCTGACAGTGAATGAGTTCTTCTCGAATGCTTTTGGCGGGAATGCCAAAGAACAGACGTTTGCTCGTCATTCAGCCGCTCCATTATATAAAGTGCCGCCAGATGCGATATATTGATTCAGAACGGCTTGGCCTTGTTCCTGCAGCACTTTCCGAACGACTTCAATACCTGCATTCTGGATGTAGTCGTAGGACGACTCAAAAACTGGCCCTTCATCAAATCCTATTGCGCGCGCATCATCTCCCGTCGCGGAGCAGATCAATCGTTTTACACCAGACCACAAGATCGCGCCCATACACATGGCACAGGGCTCGCAGGATGTGAATAATTCATATTCATCTGCTGTTTGGCTCAGTGAGTATTGTTTCAGTCGTTGCTCCCCCATCATGATGGCCATGACCTCTCCGTGAAGGGTCGAGTTGGTTTGTGGGACCACCTGATTGACACCGACGCTTAATAGCATCCCGCTTTTTTTATGGACGATAATGGTTGCAAATGGGCCGCCTGTTTGACGTTTGACATTCTCGGCTGCCAATAAAAGGGCAAGCGCCATTTTTTCACTATCGTTAGTCAATGGTGTATTCCAATCCACGACACTATTAATCCATTCGGGAAGATGAATTGAGACAGATGATTGTGGGGGATGATGGAAGAATGGAGTACTACATTGACACACAGGAAAACCCTCAGAACAGATTGTTATCCTGATAGTAGCATTGTCTGGAGAATAAAAAAGCGGACATTGCTTCGTCCGCTTTTTGACAGAGGATTATTCAGTCACGCCGTAAAAGGCTGCTTTGTAGATCGCTTTCACATCATCGACCGTTGGGTTACCTGGGTTTGTGAGTGTGCATGGGTCCGCGAAAGCGTTCTGGCTCATGCGTTCCAACACTTCTTCAAAGTGCTGCTCATCGAATGTTACTTCGGTGCAATCTTTAAAGCAGGTCGGAATATCCAATTTCGAATTCAACTGACGAATTGCTGCGGGCAGGTTTTCAATTTCCAGTAGTTTTTCTACTCGATCATATTTGTCAGTAAATTGGCGGTTAAATTCAATGATATAAGGCATAAGAATAGCGTTAGCTAATCCATGCGTTACACCGAACTCACCACCAATTTTATGCGCGAGTGAATGAACTAATCCTAATGAAGCATTAGTGAAAGCCATGCCTGCCAGTGCCGAAGCATTATGCATGTGGGTACGTGCTGTTTTGTCATGAGGCGTGGTATAGGCTTGTTCCAGATTTTCTAAAACCAGTCGGAT
>QKFI01000280.1 GCA_003251455.1 Tolumonas sp. | reverse complement strand
ATCAAAGTCGAAGGCGATTTATATATCCGAGAATCTACCTGATAGAGTTTTTTAATTTGGAGTAAAGCGAATGGCAATTAAGAACCCGATTGTCGAGCAACGTGCTGACCCGCATATTTATTTGCATACGGATGGTTATTATTACTTTACCGCATCTGTTCCGGCCTATGACCGTATTGAAATACGCCGGGCATTGTCGTTGGAGACATTGTCGACGACCAGTGAAATAATCACGGCGTGGACGAAACCTGATAACGGACCCTATAGTGATTTAATCTGGGCACCTGAATTGCACTTTATTAATGATGAATGGTTTGTTTATTTCGCGGCGGCAGCACCAAACCGTGAAATTAAAAACGAAGCATTTCAGCACCGGATGTATGTCATCAATAATAAAAGTGAAAATCCATTAGAAGGTGAATGGAGTTTCGTGGGTAAGGTCGATTCAGGCATTGATGCTTTTTGTCTGGATGCCACTGTATTTACCCATCATGAGAAGCTTTATTATGTTTGGGCGCAGAAACATCCGGAGATTCGGGGTAATTCCAGTTTATTTATTGCTGAAATGGCAACGCCAACCACCCTCAAATCTGAGCCGGTATTATTAAGTAAACCAGAATTTGATTGGGAAATACGCGGCTTCTGGGTGAATGAAGGTCCTTCGGTATTAAAACGGAATGGCCGGATCTTCATCAGCTATTCAGCCAGCGCAACCGATGCAAATTACTGCATGGGTTTACTGTCTGCACCAGATGATAGCGATTTACTGGATGTGGCCAATTGGTCGAAAAATCCGGTGCCGGTATTCCAGACAAATTGGGAGAAGCATATTTTTGGACCGGGGCATAACAGCTTTACCCAAACCAAAGACGGAAAACAGGATTTACTGGTGTACCACGCACGAAATTACACCGAGATAGAAGGGGACCCATTGTGGGATCCGAACCGTCATACCTGTATCCAGCCGTTTCAATGGAATAGTGACGGCTTCCCTGTATTTGGCGAGCCGGTACTAACTTGTTGCATATAACCAGCTGAGTGTTGTGAGTACGGTTTTCCCGTACTCACTTTTTTACTGTTGCGGCACAAAAATCAGTTTTGAGGTATCAAAGCCAGCTTGATACGCCTGTTTGACCAAGGTTTCTTGAATGGTTTTATCCAGCGTTGGCGTGCGCGATAAGATCCACAGATAATCATGATTTGGACCGGCGACCAATGCGTATTGATACTGTTCCTGATCCAACCCAAAGACCACATAGGATCCGTAAAACGGCCAGAAAAAAGTAACTTTCAGATAGCCTTCATCCGGTGAACGGACAAACCAGGCTTTGCCTTTTGCTTGTTTCCAGCGATTTTTCTGATCATCGAAACCTCGATTGATGACCTGAATACTCCCATCTGTATTTGGATGATATTCTGCTGTCACATGTGAAAGCCCTCGCTCAAACGAATGATCAAGCCGGGCAATTTCATACCATTTGCCTAAATATCGTTGTTGCTCGAATGCTTTGACGGGCTGAACGTTTTCTGGAACGCCAGTACATCCAACCATCATCATCGACAAGAAGAGCGAAAGCCATTTCATCATCAATTATCTCGTGTTAACGGTAATCTCATTTCATGCCAAGCCATACCACCGTGATCGGATGCGGATGGACGAACATACTGAAAACCGAACTGTTCATAGAAACCGATATGTCTGTCTTTACACATCAATTGAATGGAGGACTTTTTCAGTCGTTTCATCCGTTGTATGTAATTCACCATCAGGATTTGTGCGATCCCCATGCCCTGATAATCGGGGTGAACCACGACCGACATGATGACATTGTGTTTGCCGTCGGGATGATGCCCGATCAGTTCTTTAAAATGTTCATCAGACATTTGTACTTGATCTGCACATCCGGAATTGATAAACCCGGCCACCTCGTGATTGAGTTCCAGCACCATGAAACCATCCGGATATTGCTCAATCCGGGTTTTAATTTTTTCACGTGTTGCCGCTTCATCACCTTCATAGGCAATGGTTTCAATTTCAAAGCAACGATCTAAATCAGCCTGTCTGGGTGATCGAATTTGGTAATGAGATAAATGCATGTGTTTGTTTTTCTGGTAGTGAATTAACGGATTTTCTGATACTGCTGTTGCAACCATTGAATGAATTGCTGTTTTGGTAATGCGCCCGACAAACGTGCAATTTCCCGCCCCTGATAGAACATCATTAAGGTTGGAATAGAACGGATCTGATATCGGGATGCTGTCATTTGGTTGTTTTCTGTATCCAATTTCAAAAAGATACTGGATGTCGCCAGTTCAGCTGAAACCTGATTATAAACGGGTGCAAATTGCTGGCATGGACCGCACCAAGAAGCCCAGAAATCAACCACAACCGGGAGTTCTGATTTTTCAATAAAACGACTGAAATTGTGGTCTGTCGTATTGATCGGGTGTCCCGTGATCAAGGCTGCTTTGCATTTGCCACAGATAGGATGGTTGTCCAGTTTATTGGTTGGAACCCGATTGATTGCACCGCAATGCGCACAAACAACCTGAACGGCTGAAGCGATAGTCATATGTGTGTCTCCGTGATGACGCTACCAATTATATGTGTGCCGAACTCTTGTTTTTCAACCAAACTTATTAGAGATACTTGTGTTCGGAGGGGCGGATCATGAAAGCCGATCTGAAAGTTGATGTTGCAATTATTGGCGCCGGTACGGCTGGACTTTACGCACTGCGTGAAGTGCGTCAGGCGCGAAAATCATTTGTGGTGATTGATGCCGGGCCTTTAGGAACCACATGTGCAAGAGTCGGGTGTATGCCCTCAAAAATTGCGTTACATGCAGGGCATCTCTGGTCATCTCGTCCACAAATGCAACTCTATGGCATTAAAGGTACTGAACATCTCGCCATCGTTCGTTCGCTTACCTGGAATATGCTTCGCTGGAAGCGGGATCAATTTACCGAGAATGCAACGAATAAAGCGCTGAGTGGCGCAGGTGAAAATCTCATTATGGGGAAAGCACGTTATCTTTCGCCAACCTATATTGAGGTGACAACTGAAACAGGAAAACAAATCATTGAGGCGGAAGCGTCTATTATTGCCTCTGGGTCGAGACCAGTCATTCCCGCATGGCTGGAGCCGGTCAAAGACCGAATCGTGACAACTGATACACTGTTTGAATTAGAGGATTTACCACCCCGCATTGGGATTTTGGGTTTAGGTGCGATTGGTTTGGAAATGGGGCTGGCTCTCTCGCGTTTAGGATTGACCGTGATTGGCGCTGATCTCGCACCAACCGTCGCAGGGATCAGCGATCCGGAAATTGCAGAACAGGTAAATATGCAATTCGGTAAAGAAATGACCTTGTGGTTAGGGAATCCTGTCAGCGTTGAACGGACGGAGCACGGTGTTCGTTTGCTCAGTGGTGAACATAAAGCCGATGTCGACCTGTTGTTGGTGTCCATCGGGCG
>QKFI01000300.1 GCA_003251455.1 Tolumonas sp. | reverse complement strand
ATTGGACCTGTGCCTGCAACAAGGTTGGCCCTAAAGCGAGCTAAACTCACGATAGACGATCTGGATCTCATCGAAGCGAATGAAGCTTTTGCTTCTCAGTTTGCAGCGGTAGCAAGAGAGCTTAAGCTGGACATCGAGAAGACAAACCTGAATGGTGGAGCGATTGCGCTCGGCCATCCGATCGGGGCATCCGGTGCAAGAATATTAGTGACGTTGTTGCATGGATTACGCAATCGTAATAAGCAATTTGGCTTAGCGACCTTGTGTGTCGGTGGTGGTATGGGTGTTGCGATGATTGTTGAGCGGATGAATTAATCAAGATGCTGTCAATCAAGAGCATGATGTACCTGAAACCATGGTTTATATGCAACATATCCATCCGAGTTTGATGGTTTTCACAGTTCATTACTGTACTGTTTGGTACAGTCAGTGAACTGTGAACCAATCAGATGGAAGCGTGTTTGTGAAAATTGAACTAATGTATGAATTTATTTATCTAACTGAATCGCTCAATTTCACAAAGGCCGCTGAGAAATTAAACCTCACTCAGCCAGTGTTAAGTCGCCACATCAAACAGCTTGAAGAACAGCTAGGCACCCATTTATTTCGTCGAGATACCCATGGCGTAGAATTGACGTCTGTGGGTCACATTTTTCTTGAAGAAGCGAAAAAAATTACCAATCAGTATGAGCGGTCAATTATTCAGATAAATACCTTTACCGGAAAAAACAGGAAAAAAATTAAAGTCACCTTTTTGGGCGAGGCAGTCGAAGAGATCCTTGTCGATTTCTTGTCGGTATTTCGTTCTCAGTTCCCTGATATCACAGTAGAGTGTCAAGATAATGAGCTTGACGATGCGCTCTCTCATTTAGAGGATCGAACCTGTGATATCGGATTTTTATTGCGTCCAAATTTTCATGAGAACACAAGGTTTGAGACATCACTCATCGAAAAAGACGTCATTTGTGCCGTTGTTAACAAGCACCATCCTTTAGCCGACCGCGAGCATGTTTCACTAAAAGAAATCGCACAATATCCGATCATCAGGGTCTCTCCTGGTAAATTTGTATTAGCGGAGAAATTTAGCACGGCTTTTTTGGATAAATACCAGATCCCATATACCCTACGAAAAGAGTTTCCGAACATCAAAACGTGTTGCTTCAATCTCGGTTTTGACCAAGAAGCGATATTATTGATGCCCGCGCATCGAAGCTATCTAATCGGTAACGACTGTAAGCTGATTCACATTAAAGAAGACGATTATTGGTTCAGAGTTGAGCTGGTCTGGGATAAAGAAAATCCAAATCCGATGCTCCCACTGTTTGTGAAGTCGTTCGACCAATATCTCAATTTAAGTCGACGTGTCGCCAGTTAACTTCCCATATGTCATGTCAACCGGGTATAACAACCCGGTTTTTTTATATCTTTTGTGTACCGATTAACACTTTTAAATCGTCATAAATCGCAAGAAATTCACATTAATGACAACATGATGAATCATATTAGTCGATTGATATATAAGGGTTTAATTGATTTAGTGCGTACAAAAGCGCAATAAATTGATATGGTTCGCTAAATTTTTGCTGTGTAATCTGTAAAGAGAGCCATTTTTTTGATCTAACAGAAGGTATAGTGATTTTAAACGAATAAACTCATAGTCAGATTGATATTCAAGGGAAACCGTTACTCGAAATGTAACAGAACAGAATTTCTGTAACCGTGTATGACGATGATTCGTCGGGAAGGAGGTGTAAGCCCTCCGCAGCCCCCGCTGCTGTGATGCTGACGACTCTGCAAAACCACTGATCGGGATGATTGGGAAGGGCAGAGGAGGATGACGCTAAGCCAGAAGACCGACACGGTTACAAATAGCATCAGCTCCTTCGGTGGGAAGCGGGTTGTCAATGCATGGTTCACTGTGGCTTAACAGTGAGGATTTGTGCTTGCGACATCCTACTTCCCGACTGAATGGTCGGGATTTTTTTAAGTAGGTTGGTATGAAAGCGTTTTTAGTGGGTGGTACAAGTAGTGGTAGCGGTAAAACAACGATCACGTTGGGTTTACTGCGTGCTTATGCCCGCAGAGGGTTACGCGTTCAACCGTATAAAGTAGGACCGGACTATATCGATACCGGCTGGCACAGCAAAGTCACCGGCGTTGCATCCCGTAATCTGGATGCATTCATGTTGCCTGAATCCGCGATTCAGCGTCTTTTCCAATATCACACCGCGAAAGCCGATATCGCCATCATCGAAGGGGTGATGGGATTATTTGATGGTTTTGGTGTGGATCCACTTTATTGCAGCAGTGCAGGGATGGCCAAACAATTGGGTTGCCCGGTTATTTTAATCGTTGATGGCAAAGCGGTTTCGACTTCTGCTGCAGCAACAGTGCTTGGGTTTAAACTCTTTGAACCGAGTGTGCAAATCGCTGGGGTAATCCTCAATAATGTCAATACAGATACGCACTTTGCCATGCTCAAAGATGCCATCGAACTGTACTGCAAAATTCCGGTGTTAGGCCGTGTACCTGTTATTAAAGAGATCAATTTACCTTCCAGACATTTAGGGCTAGTCACTGCGCATGAAGAAGTGGAGTTCGATCTGAAATGGGATCAACTTGCCGATGCAATTGAACAGCATATTGACCTTGACCGTTTAGCCGAAATTGCAGAATTACCTGATTTACCAGAAAAGCCTACGTCATTAGCACCAGATTCATTGATTGGTGCAGGAACGGGTTTAACACTCGCTCTGGCTGAAGACGAAGCATTTAATTTTTATTATCAGGACAACCTCGAGTTACTCGAAGCGGCGGGTGTTGAGATCATTCGATTCAGTCCGCTCCGTGATGTTCTTGTTCCTGCATGTGACATGATTTATCTCGGGGGCGGATACCCTGAAATTCATGCAGAAACCTTATCGAACAATGATCAGCGTGGTATTCCGATTTACGCCGAGTGTGGCGGCTTAATGTATCTGGGAGGGTCATTAACAACTGCATCCGGCGATTCTTATCCGATGGTTGGCATCTTTCCCGGCCAAAGCAAGATGACATCTTCGCTGAAACGCTTTGGCTATTGCCAGGCGAAAGCCGAACAACGGACTTTATTAGCAGAAGCTGATGATGTGATCCGTGGTCATGAGTTCCACTATTCCGATTTTGAAACTGATGTGAAAACAGCATTTCGTTTTTCAAAAGAACGCGATGGTGTCGAGATGAACCATTGGTTTGGCGGCTATCAATCTGGCAATACACTGGCGAGTTATCTTCATGTGCATTTCATGCAAAACCCAGCCATGTTGTTGCATTGGTTTGAAACCGCGAGGACCGTGAAATGACCCTTGCCATCTATAGTGCAGCGTTTCTGATTGATTTAATTCTGGGTGATCCGCAGCACTGGCCGCATCCAATCCGCTGGATTGGTAGCAGTATCAGTTGGGTACAAAAACAAATCAGATCCGTCTGTCGTTCAGAACCTGCACTTTACGTCGGCGGTGCTGTGCTGTGGCTTGTGATTGTTGGTGCAACCTGGTTTGTCACTTGGGCGGTTATTTCCGGTTTGAGCGCCATCAATATTTGGTTAGCTCGATTGGTTGAACTATGGCTTGCTTACACCATTCTGGCCGGACGTTGTCTCAGTGATGCCGCGATGGATGTGTATCGCGCGCTTGATTCGGGTTCTCTCGAAGACAGTCGTCTGAAACTTTCCTATATCGTTGGTCGCGATACCACTCAATTAAACAAAACCCAAATTACCCGTGCTGTTGTTGAAACGGTTGCCGAAAACACTGTCGATGGTGTGATTGCGCCACTGTTTTATCTCTTTATTGGTGGTGTGCCACTCGCGATGGCTTACAAAGCGGTCAATACGCTCGACTCGATGGTCGGTTACAAAAACGAGAAATATAAAGCGATCGGGTGTGTATCTGCGCGCATTGATGATGTCGCTAACTTCATTCCAGCGCGACTGAGTTGGTTACTGCTCACAGCGGCAGCTGCTGTCATGCGCATGAATGTGAAGAATGCGTTCCGAATCGGTTGGCGCGATCGTTTTCAGCATAAAAGCCCGAATTGTGCCTGGTCAGAAGCAACGGTTGCCGGGGCACTCGGTGTTCGTTTGGGTGGGCCAAATGTTTATTTCGGGGAACTGGTCAAAAAACCTTGGATAGGCGATGCGCATCGGGAAATTAATCAGGGTGATATCAAACTCACGATTCGTCTGATGCTGATGTCTTCCCTGATTGCATTGGTTTTGTTTGCCATCATTTATTTAGTCGTTCGTTAATCGGCGTTGTTGAAAGGAAAGGTACGCATGAACTACATCACGCAGCCACAGCAAATTGAACAGCACAGCTTTGAAATCATTGCTGACATTATTGCTGAAGAGTTTCCCGGCTATCAGTTTGCCAATGCGCTGCAGGAAAAAATCATCAAGCGTGCGATTCATACAACAGCAGATTTTGACTGGCTGGAGATCCTGAAATTCTCTCCTGATGCACTCAATGCCATCATCACTGTGCTCAAACAAGGCTGCACGATTTTTACAGATACCACCATGGCGTTGTCTGGCATCAACAAAACCCAACTCAAAACGATGGGATGCGATATTCAGTGTTATGTCGCACATCCATCAGTCGCTGAGGTGGCTAAATCGAATGGCATTACGCGTTCCATGGCTGCCGTTGATCTGGCGATGCAAACATCAGGTGCCAAATTATTTGTTTTTGGCAATGCGCCAACCGCGTTATTCCGATTGATGGAAATTTGTCATCAACAACCAGAACATCGTTGTCCGGTGGTTGGTGTACCGGTTGGGTTTGTGGGGGCTGCAGAATCAAAACAAGCCCTCATTGAAAGCGATTTGCCATATATCGCCGCACAAGGTCGTAAAGGGGGTAGTAATGTTGCTGCTGCGATTATCAACGCCATTCTGTATCACCTGCGGGAGGCGGAATGACGCTTTCATTAGAAGAAGTCGCGCTGGAAGACGACAAAATCTGGCATAAGGGCAAGGCTTACCGGAAAGGGTACACCACCGGTTCTTGTGCCACAGCTGCTGCAAAAGTGGCTGCACTGATGATTTTGCGTCAGCAGATCATTCATCAAATTTCTATCGTGACGCCTTCTGGTGTGACCTTGCATCTGAATGTGGAAGAACCGCTCATCCACGGTAATCAGGCGACTGCAGCGATTCGAAAAGATGGGGGTGATGATGTCGATGCAACGCACGGCATGTTGATCTACGCACAGGTCAAACTTCGTGATGATACCCATATTGCGATCACCGGTGGTCAGGGCGTAGGGAAAGTGACCCAAAAAGGGATTGGGCTGCCAGTAGGGCATTCCGCCATTAATAAAACCCCGCTGCAAACCATCGAAGCGGCTGTGCGAGAAGTGTTAGGGCCTGAACGCGGTGCAGATGTGTTGATCTTCGCACCTGAAGGCGAAGCCCGTGCTATGCGTACTTATAACGGCCGGTTGGGCATTGAAGGCGGTATTTCGATCATTGGTACAACAGGTATAGTCACACCAATGTCTGAAGAGAGCTGGAAGCGTTCCCTCGCCATTGAGCTGGAACAGAAACGCGCAAATGGGCTGGATAAAATCATTCTGGTGCCGGGAAATCATGGCGAACGTTTTGTCACGGAGCAACTTCAAGCCGATGCCAACCTCGTCGTGACGATGAGTAATTTTGTTGGCTACATGCTGCAGGAAGCCGAACGATTGGCATTCCGGCATGTGGTGATGGTCGGGCATTTAGGCAAACTCATCAAAGTTGCGGCTGGTATCTTCCACACCCACAGCCATATTGCTGATGGACGGATGGAAACCTTGGTGACGCATCTGGCATTGGCTGGTGCTCCCAATGAATTCCTGCAACAAATCTATCATTGCCCGACCACAGAAGCAGCGATGGAGTTGATTGCTCAAGCTAGTTACGAATCAGTTTACGATGCGATAGCAACTCGAGTCGTCGAGCGAGTTCAGCAAATGCTGCGTTACTCACCGAAGCCATTCACTTGTGATGTCATCTTGTTTTCATTAGATAACCAACCCCTCGGGAGTAATCGTCCAGTTT
>QKFI01000237.1 GCA_003251455.1 Tolumonas sp. | reverse complement strand
CGGCCATGGCTTCCAACAATGCGCTTTGCGTGCGTGGGCTGCCACGGTTGATTTCGTCCGCCAGCAAGACTTGGGTAAAGACGGGGCCCGGATGAAAAACAAACTGTTTCTGTTCTTCAAACACTGAAACCCCCAGCAAGTCCGCGGGCAGCATATCTGCCGTGAATTGTACCCGTTGGTAATCAAGCCCCAGCACAGTTGCAAGGGCATGCGAGAGGGTGGTTTTCCCCATGCCGGGTAAGTCTTCAATCAGCAAATGCCCTTGTGCCAGCAGACAGCATACCGCCAGCTGGATTTCCTCTTCCTTCCCTAAAAATGCATGGATGATCCGGTCAGTATTGGCACTCATTTAAGCGGCATCTCCTGTTGGTTGCTGGTGGCCATTTTCAGCCCGCACAGTTTCTTTGGCTGGTGACAGCGACAAAATAATTTGTCCGGCGATCGGCTGAATTGGGTTATCCGCAGACATGATGCTGACCAATCCTTTCTCACCCAGAATAAACAACGGGATCGCGTCGGTATTGGTGGTCATAAAATCCTGCCAGGTGAAAGCTTCAGCCAGTTTGGTTGCTTTCACCTTGCCGCCGTTTTCGATGATGTTGCGCAAACGCGAATAGGTCACATCCTTCCCGAACAATACCTGACGGGAACGGAAGGTTGCACTATCGCGGTTTTTCTTGCGCTCCATGTCTCCCGGAGGCAGGGAATACACGCGCTCTTCTCCATAAAGGTGTGCAAAGTGCTGAATTCCCAATGCATTTTGCTGGCGGCTTGGTGATAGCGCAAGCACATATCTGATTTGATGCTGGGGAATATAACGCTCGGCTTGTTCCGAATGCGGGCTGCCGTAGTAGCAGGACAAACCGGCAACGCGAGCCAACTTATAGTTCTCCCAGGCAGGATCAGACAGATACACCGGGATCTGATGTTCATTCAATGCCCGACCAATCGCCCGCGCCAATGCATTGGCTCCGATGATCAGGATCGTTTCCGGGTTGGGTTGACGCAGCGCTAATCGCTTGGTGATCCAACTGCTGGTCAGACTCTGCAATACCACGGTGGAAATGATGACCGAGAACACCAGCGGTACCAGTTTGTCGGCATCCGGCATCTGTTGTTGTTCCAGTGTCAGGGCAAATACGGAACTGACCGCTGCCGCGACAATGCCACGCGGGGCAATCCAGCTTAACAGCAGTTTTTCGTGAAACGATAAGCCAGAGCGAATGGTCGAGAGGAAAATACAGGCCGGACGCGCAATAAACTGCACGACGATCATCAGGAGCAGCACCATCGGACCGAGCTTCCAGAGCGCGTACAGGTCGAGGCGGGCTGCCAGCAAAATAAACAATGCCGAGATCAGGATCATCGACAAGTCTTCTTTAAACTCCAGAATGGCATCAATTTCCAAATCGTCCTGATTGGCCATCCAGATCCCGAGAATGGTGACCGCCAACAAACCGGATTCTTCACTCAGGTGGTTTGAGAACGTCATGGTGAGCAAGACGATGGCCAGCACACCGAATTTATGCAGTTCAAACGGTAGCCACTTCCGACGGATCAACTGAGTCGTTGACCAGCCCATCAGTAACCCAATTGAGCAACCAATGACCAGCGTTTTCCCCATCGCCAGCAGCGAGTGGCTTAACACATCGCTGTGTTGACTGAGTGTGACGGTTTCAAACACCAGTACCGCAAACAATGCACCGATCGGGTCAATGACAATCCCTTCCCAACGCAGGATGCGGTCGATCTCTTTTTTGGGTCGGATGATACTGAGCATAGGCGCAATCACCGTTGGACCGGTAACAGTCAGTACCGCGCCGAGCAGACTCGCGATCCGCCAGTCCAGATCCATAATCAGATGACTGGCCAACGCAATGACAGCGAAGGTTGCCAATACACCCACTGAGCAGAGATTGCGTACCACATGACCGATCCCTTTCAGGTCTTGCAGTTTGAGTGTCAGTGCACCTTCAAACAGAATGACAGCGACCGAAAGGGAGATGATAGGAAACAGTAAGTCACCTAAAAGATGATCCGGTGACGGGGCTGCAGGCCAGGCTCCCAATGATAGGCCAGTGATCAGGAGCAGGAGAATGGCCGGAACGCGTAACCGCCAGGCAAACCACTGCGCCAGAACGGCAAAACCCACGACAGAAGCCAGATATAACGCGTACATAATGCGATTCTCCCTTTGTTCAAGTTTGATATCACGATTCCCTTTTGTTTGGGATATGTCGCAGCGGGAAATAAAAACGGAGCCTGACTGGTATCAGTATGGCTCCGGAATTTATTTAGCGACGGCTTAAAATACGCAGGACGCGCAGGAAAAGATTAATAATGTCCATATAAAGTGCCGCAGATGCATCAATGGCATTATCCAGTGTTTTCGGAATGGCATTGGCGCGTGCCCAGTCATATCCGATATAACCACTGAAGATGAGCACGATTGCCCAGTCAAACAGCGATGTTTGCTGATGGAAGAAGAACATGTTCAGCAATTCGATCACGACGGTGGCGAGCAAAGCCACAAACAGACCACGACCGATGGAGCGGAAGAAGGCAGGATACATCGAACCGAGCAACATCATCACAAAGGTAATTTCACCCGTGACTTTCATGGCTTCAAGCACAAGCCCTGAGTCGACGCGTCCGACAGCCATATTCAGTACCAGACCGAATGGCACCACAATCAGGTTGTAACCCAAAAAGCTCACCAGAGGATTCGTGGATTTCCCCATGATGAAACTACCGCCCATACAGCAGGCAAAAAAGCCGAGGAAAAATAACCCATGAGGAAGTCCATACAGACTTTCCGCAGGAATGGCTTGCACCATGAGCCAGTTGACAAAGAAGCCCCAGCACAGCGTCAGACCGATGGTCAGGTTATACAGAACAGGGGAAATTTCTTTCCCGTTTGATAATGTACGGTCAAAAACATGACTTTGCATTTGTTGTTATCCCAGTTGTTTTGACTTGTTGTTTATTCCGAATCGATATGTTTGAGAAAACTGTTTCTTCGGAATCCTAATTAATACTTTTTCATCAGAAAGGTGAAAAAAGCAAGCAAAAATGACTTCACCCGCCGCGATCTTGCAGCGATAATGCGCGCCTTTGCGTGATTTTGCGCGCTAAATTTCTAATTTCTTCGAACTGTTTTTAACAAATATGCTGTCATTTCTGCCTGGTCCCGTTCTGCTGGTAGCAAGTGTGTTACTGGTTCTGCTGAATACGGCATTGGTCTCGTTACCAATTGCACTATTGGCCCTGATCAAACTGATACTCCCAGTGCCTGCTCTGCAGCATCAGCTGACACGCGGCTGCAATTTCATCATGTATTGCTGGTTATGCGGCAATGCTCTGATGTTGCGGTTGATGAATAAGGTGGAATGGCAGATCCATGACACCAGCAATTTAAATAAAAATGGCTGGCACATGGTGATCTGTAATCACCAGAGCTGGGC
>QKFI01000076.1 GCA_003251455.1 Tolumonas sp. | reverse complement strand
AATAAAGCTTGGCAATAATACGGCCGCGACAACACCACCAGCGCCAAATAGCAACCAGTAAAGCGGTTCTTCAGAACGACGTTTCATGTAGGCTCCTTATCCCGCAATGATTGCGACAATTAATACGATGACACTAACCGCAGCCAGGCCAATGTATTGCGCCATAATAATTGGTTTTTCTGGCAACAGTTGATCGCCTTTGAATACGCGGATTGCTTTAGGAGCCAATGAAAACCAGGTTTTTGCATGAAACAGGCATGCTGCCAGTGCAATCAGATGAAACAGAATTGCCAATGGGCTATGTAGTGATGCCAACCAGGCAGCAAATGCATCGGGTCCCTGGCTTAGACGCAGTAAGCCCCATAACAGGACGACGACATAAGCACCGACGAAAATACTTGTGCCTTCACGTAGCATGTAATGCGTATAAAACGCATTTTTCAGCCACCAGCTTTTCTTTACCTTACGGACATACGGCTTGCGTTTACTTTGTGACAGATCCATTGTTAGTCCTCCGGTTTAAACATGGCGATGACGTAATCTTTCGCGCTCTCAGCTTTGTAGAGCTGAATGGCCGCAGCCGGATCAACGCCTTTTGGACAAACTTCTGAACAGAACCCTACGAATGTACAACTCCAGGCACCAGCATCTTCATTGATCAGCTCCATACGCTGTGCTTTACCGCCATCACGACTGTCTTCGTTGTAACGGTATAGTAATGCGATTGCAGCAGGGCCTAAGAAGTCTGGTTTCAATGCGTACTGCGGGCAAGCTGCATAGCAAAGACCACAGTTGATACATTGAGAAAATTGTTTGTATTGTGCGAGTTGTTTTGGTGTTTGAATGTATTCACCATCGCACAGATTTTTCTCTTCTTTTGGAATGATATAAGGTTTGATTTTCTCTAATTTCTGCATGAAATCAGACATATCAACAACCAAATCACGTTCAATCGGGAAGTTCGATAATGGTTCAAGACGAATTTTCCCTGCACTGATGTAATCACGCAAGAAGGTCTTACAACCCAGTTTAGGTTTACCGTTTACCATCATGCCACAGGAACCACAGATCGCCATGCGACAAGACCAACGATAGCTGAGCGTAGAGTCCAGGTGATCCTTGATATATGTCAGTGCTTCCAGTATCGACATTTCATGGGTAAACGGCACTTGATATCGCTGCGTCCAAGGCTCGTTATCCTCTTCAGGACGATACCGCAGCACTTCAATTTCCATGATCTCAGCCATTATTTCGCTCCTTTTTCAGCCTCTGAGCCATACACACGTTTTGCTGGCTGTGATTTGGTAATTTTTACATCGCTATATTCGATGGTAGGTGCACTGTCTTCATTGCGAAATGCCAGAGAATGCTTCAGGAAATTCACATCATCACGCTCTTCATAGCCATCCAATCGCTGATGAGAACCGCGGGACTCTTTACGTTGAATTGCAGAGTGAGCAATCGATTCGGCGACATCCAACAGGAAACCTAATTCGATGGTATATAACCAATCGGTATTAAAGACCGATGATTTATCTGCAACCCGAACGTGCTTATAGCGTTCTTTCAGTTCTTTCAGTTTATCGATGGTTTGCTGCATGGTTTCAGCTGTCCGGTAGATACCGACACCGGCTTCCATTGCATCACCCATTTCATTACGAATATCAGCCGGATTTTCAGTGCCGCCGTTTTCCATCAGTGACATGGATTTGGCAACAACTTCCATGCCTTGGCGATAGAGAATGTTGCTATCAATATGACTATGCTCTTTAGCAAATTTAGCTGCTTCTTCACCTGCAACTTTACCGAAGACGACTATTTCACACAGCGAGTTTGAACCGAGACGGTTTGCACCGTGTAAACCAATTGAAGCACATTCTCCAACTGCAAACAGGCCAGGCATCCGCGTTGCTGTTTTACCATCGGTTTCTATACCACCCATGGTGTAGTGAACAACTGGGCGAACAGGGATAGGATCTTTGACCGGATCAACACCCATGTATGCTCGAGACAATTCACAAATGAATGGTAAGCGCTCAAGTAATTTTTTCTCACCGAGGTGACGTAAATCAAGGTGGACTACATCGCCAAATGGAGAGGCAATGGTTCTGCCTTTTTGCTGTTCGCCCCAGAAAGCTTGAGATAAACGATCACGCGGGCCGAGTTCCATATATTTATTTTTAGTTTCACCCAATGGAATTTCTGGGCCTAAACCATAATCTTGCAGATAACGGTAACCATCTTTATTCAGCATGACGCCGCCTTCACCACGACAACCTTCAGTCATCAGGATTCCGGTACCAGGCAGACCTGTTGGGTGATATTGCACAAACTCCATATCACGGAGTGGAACGCCATGACGATATGCCAAAGCCATCCCATCGCCGGTCACGATACCGCCGTTGGTATTAAAGCGATAAGCACGGCTACCACCACCAGTTGCAATAATGACTGATTTGGCTTGAATAATTCGGGTGACACCGTTTTGGATATCAAAGCAAACCACGCCTTGTGGTCGACCCTCATGAATTAGGAGGTCGAGTACGAAATGTTCATCAAAACGTTTGATTGATGGATATTTAATCGAGGTTTGGAAAAGGGTATGCAGAATATGGAAACCGGTTTTGTCTGCCGCAAACCAGGTACGAGGAATTTTCATGCCACCAAAAGGGCGGACGTTTATTTTTCCGTCCGGTTTACGGCTCCAAGGGCATCCCCAATGTTCAAGTTGAGTTAATTCTTTCGGTGCGTTTTCAACGAAATATTCGACAACATCCTGTTCGCATAACCAGTCACCACCCGAAACAGTGTCATGAAAATGGTTATCGAGACTATCATCATCCCTGGCGACACCAGCTGCGCCACCTTCGGCTGCAACTGTGTGGCTTCGCATCGGATACACTTTTGAAATCAGTGCAATTTCCAGCTCAGGATTTTTCTCTGCAATTGCGATCGCGGCTCGTAGTCCGCCACCACCTGCTCCGACAATCGCGACATCGGTCTTGATTATGTCCACTTAGGCCTCCTCTGGCTTCTAAATCCAAGCGTTATAATGCGATGACAAGCTTTCAAATAATAAACATAGACTCAAACTGCACAATCATCCGCTATCTTGAAGAAAATTTCAGTCAATACAACAATAAAGCGTCAATGTGTTAAAAAATTGTAGCGAAAATG